>JANRME010000346.1:0-16457 GCA_033761835.1 Saprospiraceae bacterium | reverse complement strand
TTAAACGATTGCGAGCAGATTCGAGTTCTTGCTGGTCTTTTGGTAAATGGATTTGCTTCAACGCATCATATCTCGACGGAAATCTTAATTTTTGTAATAAATAATCGGGTAAATTTTCTGGTAAATCCGTTGGTAATAATTTTTCAAAAATAGTTTGAATCAAACGGCGGCGGGCTTTTACATCTAAGCCACGATTGTTGAGTTTATCGGTGCTGGAATAAACGGGGGCGTAGGTTTGCGCGGTTTGCGTCGCTTCGGGCGTGACGTGCTCCATTTCGGGGTGGGCGATATTCAGATTATTGCCAAACGCATTCACCTTGCCAAACACCACGTATTCCCGACCAATGACCAATTCTTTTTGCAGCCAATGCAAGCCCGTGAACCAGACCAATTCTATCACACCGCTGTCATCGCGCAGTTTTCCAACCAAGCGTTTCTTTTTGCCTTCGCCTGCCGTCACCAATTGTCGCAACACACCACGCAGCAGCACCTGCCCGCTTTCCTCACTCAATTCGCCGATGCGATAGAAAGTCGTTTTATCAATGTAACGATATGGATATTGCAATAACAAATCACCTACGGTGAAGACGCTCAGTTCCAGCTTTAGCAAATCGGCTTTTTGCGGACCGACGCCTTTCAAATATTCTATTGGTGTGGATAATATGCTTTGGTTTTGGTTCATTACTCTTGTTCGGTGTTATGGCGTTGTAGTGTTTTGGTGTTATTGTGTTAAGGCGTTTTGGGCACGTGGTGGCGAGACTAAAACACTATCGCACCATCGTACTATAACACCAGCAACACAATTTGTTTTACAAAAGTAACGATTTTGTGTCTGGAATTTTTATTCAAAAGGAACTATTCCCACCCAAATTTGTTTTTTCTGATAATTTTACCCATTTTGAGCGATCGAAATCAGAAGTGATGGAAACAATTAGACAAAAGCAGGTAGCAGAACTCATCAAGCGCAATTTTAGCATGGTGCTGCAAGCCGAAGGAAGTTATATTTATGGCGTGGAAGTGCTGGTATCCGTGACGAGTGTGAAGATGACGCCCGATTTTAGCCTCGCCAAGATTTATCTCAGCGTTTTTAATACCGAAAATAAACAAGCGACAATTCTGGAAATGGAAGACCAAATCTTTCGTTTGAAACAAGCCTTGGCGACACGCATTCGCAAACAAATCCGAAGGATTCCGGAGATTGCCTTCTTCTTAGATGATACGATCGATGAAATGTATCGTATTAACGCGCTTTTTAATAAGTTGCACAGCGAAAACCAGATGGGCGAACAGGGAGAAGGGGAGGAAGGGTGATTGGGAGGATCGGAGAACGGAAGACGTAGAGACCGAGAGATTTAGTGAATGGGGTGACTCGGGGATTCAGAGTTTCGTACTTACCTTAAAATGGCTTCAAATATTGACTTTTTGGAAATGCTGCGTAAATTGGCGATTGTAAACTAACTTTACCTATCACCTAAAATTCATGTTGTAATGAATAGACGCAATTTTTTGCAATATGCCGGCGGCGCGGTAGCTGGAATGCTTGCTACTCCTCTCTTTCCTGAATATATTTTTGCTGCTGCCGATTCCAAAAAAATGTTTTTCGAAATTTCATTAGCAGAATGGTCGCTACATAAAGCATTGTACGCCAATCAAATGACCAATCTTGATTTTCCAGTAAAAGCGAAAAAAGATTTTGGGATCAGTGTCGTGGAATACGTATCCACTTTCTTTAATGATAAACAAAAAGACAAAAATTACCTGAAAGAGCTGAAAACGCGCTGCAAAGATAATGGCGTAAAAAGCCATCTGATTATGGTGGATGGTATGGGCGAGCTGGCAACCGTGGATGATGTGGAACGCAATAAAGCAGTGGAAAATCATTATCAATGGGTGGAAGCAGCGAAATTCCTGGGTTGCAAGACCATTCGCGTAAATGCTGGCGGACGAGGCACACCCGAAGAAATGCGCAAGGCGGCGGTAGATGGTTTGGGTAAATTAGCAACTTTTGCTAAGCCTTTCAAAATCAACGTGATAGTAGAAAATCATGGCGGCAATTCTTCTAACGGTGCTTGGCTGGCAGGTATTATGAAAGAAATTAATATGTCCAATTGTGGTACGCTGCCGGATTTTGGCAATTTTTGCATCCGCCGCGACAACAGCGAAGGCAATCCTTGGGCAGGCCCTTGTGTAGAGGAGTACGATCGCTATAAAGGTGTGGCCGAATTGATGCCTTATGCCAAAGCGGTGAGCGCCAAGGCTTATAAATTTGATGAAAAAGGCAATTGCATAGAGACCGATTATGAAAAAATGCTCAAAATCGTGAAAGATGCTGGTTTTAAAGGCTATATCGGTGTAGAGTATGAAGGCGACATCCCCGAAGAAGAAGGCATCCGCAAGACAAAAGCATTGCTGGAAAGGGTAGGGGCTCAAATGGGTTGAGGCATGAAAGTTCAATTTGCCGATTCCAATGTACACGTTTTTGAAAGTGCCTTGTACCGCACGACTTCTACGGTGCTTCAAACGCCTGATTTGATCTTAGTAGTTGATCCGAATTGGCTGCCGGAGGAAGTTAATACAATCAGAAATTATGTAAATGAAATTCGCAGCGAACGGCCTTTATATATGCTATTTACACATTCAGATTACGACCATATTATAGGGTATGACGCATTTCATGACGCAAAAGTAATCGCCTCACAGGCTTTTGTAGAAAATACTGACAAAGAGAAGATTATACAACAGATCAAGGACTGGGACGCACAGTATTACATTTCACGAAATTATAGAATATTATATCCAAAAGTTGATATTATAATCGAAAAAGAGGAGCAAACATTGGAATTTGGCGGCACGAAGCTCCTCTTTTTTCTTGCGCCGGGACATACAGGCGACGGGCTTTTTACAATTTTGGAACACAATCTTCAAAAATATTGGATTGCGGGGGATTATTTATCCAATATTGAATTTCCATTTATTTATCATAGTAGTAATGATTATTTAGTAACTATTGCTAAAGCAGAGCATATTATGATGCAAATATCGCCAAAGCTATTGATTCCAGGGCACGGCGATACAACTGTCGATGATAAAGATATGATGCAAAGAATTAATGATTCAAAAGGTTATATTATAAAATTGCGACAAACGATTGAATCCGGTGAGGTATTTGATGAAGCTTCACTCTGGCAACGCTATCCATTCAAAAAAGGCATGGAATCTTACCATCAAGATAATATTGCATTGATTAAGAAAGAATTAGAATTCCAATCGTGACTTTTTTTAAGACTATTCGTCAGAATAATTACCAATCAAATCAACACAAGTCAGGCTACCTTTTTAAGCATTAAACATTCTTTTTTAAAACTAAATCCTGGAATTAAACTATGAACTGGCGTGAAGTTCCCTTTGCCCGGCTATTGTTGCCGTTTGTGTCTGGTATTTTATTAGCAATTTATTTGCCCTGGCATCCGAAAACATTGGCGATGACGATTGGATTAGTGATTATTGCTGCCTGGCTCGTCTATTTGAATATTGCTAAGATTGCCTGGCGTTCCCGATGGGCTTATGGCGCGGCAGTTAGTATTTTTCTTACCTGGTTAGGTTGGCAAATTACACATTTGCATCATGAATTAAATAAACCGAATCATTTTCAAAATAATATTTCAGAAGAAAACACGGTTGTCGGCACTATTCAAATTATTCAAGCCACCAGCACCGGCAAAGCTCGATTGCAACTTCGAATAAAAGCTATTAACGATTCTACTGATACATTACAAGCAACTCGCGGTTATTTACTGGCTTATTTGGATAGTAGCGCTTTGAATCAATTAGCTTATGGCGACCAGGTATCGCTTGTCGCAAGTATCACCGAAATTGAGCCGCCTAAAAACCCCAAAGCATTTGATTTTTCGAGATATATGCATTTCAAAAATGTGCATTATCAAGCTTTTGTAAAACCTGGAAATTGGCAACTTTCGGAGAAAGGAAAGGGCTGGCATCCATTCTTATTGGCAGATCGCCTACAGAAACGCTTTATTCGGATTTTACACAAAAATATTCCAGAGGAAAATGAATTTGCAGTAGCATCTGCGCTAATTTTGGGTTACCGCGACGAAATTTCGGAAGAAATCAACACTGCTTATCGCAATACCGGTGCGACGCACGTGTTGGCGGTGTCGGGTATGCACGTCGGTTTTATTTACATCGGCATCAGTTTTTTGTTAAGTTTAATAAAATCTAATCGCCGGAGCTGGAAAATTGCAAAAATTTTTATCGAGTTATTTAGTATCTGGGCATTTTCATTTATTACTGGTGGCGCCGCTTCTATTTTACGAGCGGCTACCATGTTCAGTTTTATTATTATTGGAAAAGCTATTCAACGGAATGCTAATATTTACAATACCTTAGCGGCTTCTGCATTTTTTCTATTATGTATTAATCCATATTATATAATGGATGTCGGATTTCAATTATCTTATTTAGCTTTAATTGGAATTATTTACTTCGAACCAAAAATTTATCGTTGTTGGTATATTAAATATAAAGTCGGTGATTATCTATGGAAATTGGTGGCGGTATCCCTTGCTGCACAATTAGTTACATTGCCTATCAGTTTATACTATTTTCATCAATTTCCCTGGTATTTTTGGCTATCAGGTTTAGTGGTCGTGCCGATTTCAGTAATAGTCCTGGGCGCTGGATTTTTATTATTTTTTATAGATTTTATACCAATTTTGGGTTGGCTGGTCGGTAAAGCAATCTGGATCATGGTTTGGTTAATTAATAATGGAATATTTTTGATCGAGAAAATACCAGGCGCTACCACGACTGGTATTTGGATAAATTTTCTGTCTGTACTATTACTTTATTTTATTATAATGGCTATAGTAATTTCGATCGAAACCCGCCAATTTCGCTGGGTTTTAGCGGCTTTAAGTTGCTTATTACTATTAAGTTGTTCTTATGTAATAACTCAATGGAACGTTCATCAACAATCGCTTTTAACTATTTATTATGTTTCAAAACATACGGCAATTGATTATTTTGATGGCAAAAGATTAATAGAATTGACGGATAATGATACTAATGAAAAAATATTAAACTTTGCAAATCAAAACTACCGATGGTATAGGCGGGGCGAATGGCAGGAATCATTGAAATTAGACGGTACAGGGGTCTATCGCTTTGGTAATTTAAAAATGGCCGTTGTAGATAAGGTGGAAAAAAGCAACAGAAAAACTAAAGTGGATTGCGTCTTGATTCGAAATAATTCGCGAGCATCGCTGATAGATTTATTGCAAATATTTGATTGTAAGCACATTATATTGGATGCTTCCAATAGTCGGCGCAACGCAGCACGCTGGCGGAAGGAATGCGCAGAGCAAGGCTTTTCGTTGTACGATGTGCAGGCACAAGGCTCATTGGTATTGAATTTGAAGAACCCTTTGCCGTTTTCAAACTGATTTTTAACCCCAAAATCTATTCGATTGTCTAAAAAAAGTAGCTTTTTAACGTAACCAATGTTAATTTAGGCTCGTCATTCATCTAAAAACCATAATGTGCATTTGCCATGCAAACAATCGTAGCCAACTATATCCATCAAATCAAATTGACCCTTCAAACATATAAAGGCTCTTTGCTCTTTGTAAGAAAACACCGACTTTGGGAAGGATTCTGGAATTATGGTTGGGTATCGCGCTTTCTGATTTTTGTCAGCATCATTCTCGGATTTAAATTTTTGGCTATTTTTTGGGAATGGGCCAATAAAGCAATGCATAGTGATACTTCACAAATGAAGAACATTGCCTTTGGCATGGCTTCTGATCTTTATAACGAAGGCTTTGCAGAAATTTTTTCCGGCAATATGCGCTATGTAATGTTGATTTTGTTAGAAGTAATTATTTTCCATGTGTGTCGCCGCACGCTGGAATTGAAAATGGGGGATTTACCTGATCCAACATTCAAAGAGTTCATTCACGCGCAGATAAGAATGCTTAAAGTGGGGATTTTGATTATGGTGTTGGGCAAAGTGATCGTAGCAGTTGCTTCCATCCCATTAGGATTTACCGGCATTTCATGGTTATTAAAACCTGGTTTTCAGAAATTTATCGAATTTTTCTTTCTTGGCTTTGCAGTGATAGACAATTACCACGAACAATTTCACCTGACCATCGAGGAAAGTTTGAAAAATAGCCTCAATTATGTCGGCGTAGCCTTGGGTATTGGGGTAGTTTTATATGTTTTGATGGCAATTCCGATTATTGGACCCATTATCGGACCCTTGCTCGCAACAGTGACCACTACATTGGTTATGTACGAAGTATCCGATTTGCATCGGCATCATAAAGCTTTGCCTGGGGCCACGGAAGTAGAAGATGTAGTTTGATGATAGTCACTCTTTTGCGATTGCAAAAACGAGTATAAAATCTTTAAATTGTTGATAACGGATCGTAAATGTTTTTAAATAATCGTCTTTGATAATTTGTCCTTGGCTTCTTCCAACATTTAGATCGAATGTAAATGGTTTGATCAAAATATGATGATTGAAATGTAATTCTTTACGTCCATAAGCTTTATAAAGCGCTTCTTTTGCACCCCAATATACGTGTAAATGTTGCAACCGAGTTGAATCTTCCAGACTTACTAATTCTTCTTCTCGCATCACGCGATGCGCAATTCGTTCGATTTTGGGTACTAATTTTTGAATATCGATCCCTGTTGGTTGATTGGCCACAATAACCGCCGCCAGCCCATGCGAATGGCTCAGCGAAATATGTAAAGGTAAATGTTCTAAATGCGGTTTTCCATATTTATCTTTCACCATTGCGCCCGAAGTATTTCCCAGCATTTGACTTAGTAAATAACGCGCAGCCAGCCACTCCAGGCGTCGATGCCCTTTGATAATAGCCAATTGCGCTTGTTCTACCGCGTCAAGCTTTAAGTTTTCCAGAAACCAAGTTTCTGATTCCGTAATTTGCCAAATCGCAATTTCATAATCAGGCGGTTCATTATATTGATAAAATAAAGGCATTATTGAAGTACGAAGTTTGAAGTACAATGTACGATTTTTGTAAAATCACGAAATCACCACACAAGAAACCAAAAGTAATCAGAATCTGTTTCAGGTATAGCTCTAAATTTAAAGAATAAACCAACGAATAATATTTTATACCCGATAATGGCTGTTCTGAAAGTAAAAAAAATAACTCAATTAACTGGTCATAATGCCGCGATTTTCGCTTTGACTTCAGGGGACACGCCGCAGCATTTTATTTCAGGGGCTGGCGACGGCTGGGTGGTGCGCTGGAATCCTGAAGAACCGGAAATCGGCAGATTGATTGCCAAAGTGGATACGCAAATTTTTTCTTTATTAAATCTTTCTGATTATAATATAATAATAGCCGGTAATATGAATGGCGGCTTGCATTGGATTCATCCTGAAAACCCTGAAAAGACTAAGAATATTGCCCATCATCAAAAAGGCGTTTTTGATATTATACAGGTAGGGGAATTTGTTTTTACACTTGGCGGCGAAGGAAAAATCACGCGTTGGTCGGTGCTGGAAGAGCGGTCGCTCGAAAGCCTGCATGTGACTAATGAGAGCCTCAGGAGTATTGACTTTTGTTCTATTCGTAATGAAATAGCAGTAGGCGCCAGCGATAATAATATTTATATCATGGATGTAAATACGCTTGAAATAAAACATATTATTGATAGAGCACATACGAATTCGGTTTTTGCTGTGAAATACAGTACAGATGGGCGTTACCTGCTCAGCGGCGGTCGCGATGCCCAACTCAAAGCCTGGGATACTTCAAATAATTTTTGTCAAATTTTTACACAACCCGCACATTGGTTTACAATTAATCATATTACATTTCATCCTGATGGGCAATTATTTGCGACTGCGAGTCGCGATAAGACAATTAAAATCTGGGATGCTTCTAATTTTGATTTGCTCAAAGTAATTGAAGTCGTGCGCGACAAAGGGCACGTCAATTCTGTGAATCGGCTCTTGTGGACAATGCAGGAAAATTATTTGATCTCGGCGAGTGATGATCGCACGATGATTGTTTGGAAGATTGAATGATGGGTAATAGGTTAATAAAATTAGGAAATTGGAACTTTTATGAACTTTTATGTAGTTTTGTAAAAGAATAAATTTTATTATAATGAAAACGGTCACGCTGGAAGTTAAAAATGACAAAGACCTGGAATTATTATATATGCTGACAGAACGGTTGGGCATTCACGTAGTGGATGAGGCTCGATCAGAAGAAGATTTGGCGAAGGCACGAGCGATTATTGAAGCTGGCACGAATATAACCAAAGACGAATTGAAAGCATTTTTAGAATGGCATGAAGCAGATCGCGCGGATCGCCCATTACCTTTTCGTGATTAATGATGATAATTGATAGCGATATTATTATTTATTCTGCGGAGTCAGATTATAAATATCTTCGTTCTTTGATTGAAAAGGAGCATAATTATGACTAAAGTAGAGATTTTGGGCTATCATGACATCAGATTAGAACATATCCCTTATTTTGAAAATGTATTTAGAATTTTAAAGATAATTCCTTTAGAAGATTTTATTCTGGATAAAGCCATTCAACTTCGACAGCAGCATAGAATGAAATTAGCGGACTCACTTATCGCTGCAAGCACCTTACTTTATGACCTCGAATTACAAACTCGCAATATCGCAGATTTTAAAAATATTCCTAAGCTGAAATTAAATACCCCAATCACCTGATTCTTTATTTTTATCTTCTATAAATCAATCAATTTCAATAGGTTTGTTTGAATTTGCAATAGAATTTCCCGAATTTGCGTGTTAGAACATAAATTACCATGATAACCCGAATGCACCCTTTTATTTTTATTATTACTTGTTTTTTATGCCTTCATTGCGATTCTAATCAATCGCAGCAGCTTTCTGCAAAGGCATATATCTCTGGACTGCCCAGCCGCGATGAATTGATGAAGGCTTTCCGCGAAAGTCGAAAAATATTGATTGTTTATGGTAGCCTTGATCCAGAATTCGTTGATCCTTACGCCGAATTATCAAAAAATATGCGCATTCGCTCACGGAATACGACTGTTGAGGTAAAACCTTGCTCGGATGTAAGCGCTGAAGATTTGGAAAACAAAGCGATTGTATTGATTGGTACGAAGCATTCTAATTCGGTACTACAACGAATTATTGGAAATATTCCATTTACTTTACATGATAATGAAATTAATTTTAATGACAAAACCTTTAAAGATGCTTCTACTATTGCGATGCTTTCATTTTATCCGAATCCCCTTTTTAAAAAATTACCTGTAAGCATCATAACTGCTACAAATGACAAAACATTAAAATCTTTTTTGGAATTTAAAGCTAATGAAGGTTGGCGCTCTTTCGGCTGGTCTTCCTGGAATTATGAAATTTATCAATATAATAAGCGTGTAATGATGGGAATGTTCGATGGTGAAACCTGGGCGCTTGATAAAAAAGTGCATTTTGATTTTACAGGTGAAGAACAACCTATTATAGAAACATTACATTATCGCTTCTTGGCGCATCAAACTTCGCCCAACCCGGGCGCCATTCAAAACTTAGCGCAAGAAATAGAAAGTACAACCGAAAATATTTTGAATTTTATAGATTCGACCGCTACGCTACCGATATTTAATTATAATCTCTACGCTGCCGCAGAAGATAAAGGGTTGATTATCAATAATTCCAATCAAGCTAATGCGGATTTTATAGAAAATGAAATTCATGTAGTATTTAATGATGCATATCATAATAATTTGATTGGCAAAGAAAATGAAATAATAATCAGACATCTATTGGGAGAACCCAAAACCAGGGCTTTGGAAAGTGGCTTAGCCGTTCGTTTTACTCAAAAATGGCAATTCAAGGGCTATGAATATTGGGCTTTACGCTTGTTTCAATCCGATAATCTCCTGTCTTTGAGCGATTTATTAAATAATGAAATGCTGGAAAATGAGTCGCCTTTGGTCACTGGGTGTTTATCAGCTTCATTTACCGATTTTTTAATCGGACGATGGGGGAGGGAAGTATTTTTACAAAAATATAAAATTTGGCAACCGGAAATTAATGAAATTAAGCAACTTGATAAAGATTGGCGCTATTGGTTATCACAAAAAGCAAAAAATGTAAAGGTTGAAAATAAAACTGATGTAAAATTGCCATACCTCAAAGGTTTCAATTTTGCACACGAGGGCTACGCGATTTTTAATGGTTATTTATCAAAATTAGCCACGGAATCCATTGATAAACAGGCAAATGAGTTGAATTGCAATGCACTTTCGATTATCCCTTATTCTTTTATGGATGATCCGAACCAACCATCTTATATCCCCATTAACAATAGCGCCGGCGGCGAAAACGATGAAGGCGCGGTGCATTCTGCTCTATCTGCCAAAAAACGCGGCATGACCGTAATGCTCAAGCCTCAGCTATGGATGGGGCGCGGCTATTGGCCGGGCGATGTGGCAATGACCAATGAAGCTGATTGGCAGCAGTTTTTTGAATATTACCATCGTTGGATGCGCCATTATGCAATGTTGGCGGAAATTTGGGATATGGATATACTTTGCGTTGGCACGGAATTAGCGAAAACGACTAAAGTTCGAGAACAGGATTGGCGTGTTATGATAAAGAAATTACGTGGACTTTATAGCGGTAAGATTACTTATGCTTCGAATTGGGGGTCGGAATTTGAAAACTTTCCTCTCGGCGATGCGCTTGACTACGTGGGCGTGGATTGTTATTATCCATTAAGTAATAATCCGAATGCGACAAAAGAAGAATTAAGTGCTGGCTTTGCAAAAATCCTGGATAAGCTCGAAAAAGTACAAAAACAATCCGGTAAACCATTGATTTTCACGGAGATAGGATTTAAAAGTGTAAAGACGCCCTGGCTCAAGCCGCACGAACCCAGCGGTGACGCCGATTATTTTGGCGATCACCAAAAACTTTGCTATGAAATCGTTTTCGAGAATATTCGCAATAAAAAATGGATCAATGGCATTTTTTGGTGGAAATATCCTTCCTATCTGGAATATCGCGGCGCGGAAAATGATGATTTCAACCCTAATCGCAAGCCCGCCGAGCAAGTTGTAAAAGAATGGTTTGCAAAAATGCCTTAAAATTGTAATTTCGCCAGCCAAAAGAAATGTCCATAGGCTTAGGTCAATGGTAAATCATAAATGGTAAATGAAATGATTTTAAGCGATAAAAAAATTCTGGAAGCTATTGATAGAGGGGAGATTGTGATAGAACCTTATAATAGAGAATTCCTGGGAACAAATTCTTATGATGTGCATCTGGGTAAATGGTTAGCCATATATAAAGATGAAGTTTTGGATGCCCGAAAACATAATGAAATTGAGCATTTTATGATACCCGATGAAGGATTTGTTTTACAACCTGATAAATTATACCTGGGCGTCACCGAAGAATATACCGAAACCCATACAACCGTCCCTTTCCTCGAAGGCAAATCGAGCGTAGGGCGCTTGGGCATTGACATTCACGCTACGGCGGGCAAGGGCGACGTTGGCTTTTGCAATCACTGGACGCTCGAAATTTCAGTGAGTATGCCTGTGCGCGTGTACGCGGGTATGCCGATTGGGCAATTGATTTATTTCAAAGTCGATGGCGATATTGAAAATTATTATAACAAAAAGCAAAACGCTAAATATAATCTTCGCACCGATAAGCCTGTAGAAAGTATGATGTGGCGGAATAAATTTTAGGGTAGTTTCTATTGATACTTTTGATATTCTTGTTGCTATGGATAAAGTATCAGCGAAGCGAGCATCTATAGTAATAATAGCATCCATAGCGTCAATAGTTCACCACATTCCTCGGCTTTCCATTTAAAAATGCTTTTACATTTTCGACCGTTTCATTTAGTAAACGCTGGCGCGCTTCGCGGCTGGCCCAGGCATTATGCGGCGTTATGATACAATTCTTTACATTTAATAAAATATTACCATTTTTTGGTGGTTCTTGTGAAAGCACATCCAAGCCGGCCCCTGCAATAATATTATTCTCCAGCGCCTCTTTTAAATCCGATTCATGAATCAATCCGCCGCGAGCCGTGTTGATAAGGTAAGCGCTGGGTTTCATTTTTGAAAGCAAAGTTTTATTGACAAAGTATTCATTTTCAGTAGTTAACGGAGCATGAAGTGTGATTATATCACTTTTTTGAAAAAGCGTTTCCAAGTCAACAAACCTTACACCAGGCATGGCATCGCGCTTCGGATGTTTATGTGTTGCCAATATTTCCATGCCAAAAGCCAATGCAATTTTTGCCACTTGCTGCCCGATTTTGCCAAAACCATAAATACCCATCGTTTTTCCAGCTAATTCTATGACAGGCTGTAATGTATAACAAAAATCTCGATTGCGTGACCAATCCCCATTTTGAACACTTCCATGATGCTTCCCAACCGCGTTGGTTAATTCCAAAAGCAAGGCAAAAACATGCTGCGCCACTGCATCCGTGCCATAGCCCGCCACGTTGCAAACAAGAATATCATGTTTTTTGGCGCTTATTATATCAATATTATTAAATCCCGTTGCCGTTACACAGATACAGCGCAGATGGGGCAATTGCGCTAATATTTCTGCATCAAAAACAGTTTTATTGGCTAAGATAATTTCCGCTTCTTGAGTGCGTTCCAGGATTTCCTCACGCGTAGAATGCTCATAAACACTGACTTTCCCTAATTTCTCGAGGGATTCCCAACTCAAATCACCGGGGTTCAGCGTATGACCGTCAACGATTATAATTTTTGGATGCTTTATTGATGCGGAACTTGCCATTTTATTTTAATTTTGTTCTAAGAAGTAGAGCGATTAAGGCAGAGAGTAGAGGGACTTATTTGTAAAAATATAGCTTTGTCCCTATACCTCCTACCTCAACCCCTTTACCATTTCAAACTCAAAAATCGTAAAAATTGGCAACGATCAAAAAATTACTGGACGATTGGCGCGTCGTATTGGCGCTTTGTTTGACGCTGGGGCTCGCGCCTTACCTGCCGGAGCCACATATCTGGGGCAAGATCAAATGGATCATGGGCGGCGCTCGTGGTATGGGTTTGATCGATTGGTTCGACTTTGTGCTGCATGGATTTCCCTGGGTGCTGGCGATCCAATTACTAAATAAAAAACTATTTGGTGAATAATATTGATTGCTAAAAACTCATTTTTATGATGTTTTGATGCTAATATTATGAAATTTGATTAAAAAGAAGCTTTGAAATTATAAAAACATAATAGCTATGGCAAAACTAAAAGAACGACTCCGTCGCCTGGATTGGGGCAATCATCTCTTTAATTTTCTTGCCACTTTATTCGGGGTATTAATTGCATTTTATTTAGCGAATTATCAGGAAAACCGACGCGACCAGAAGCGCCTGGAGGTGGCGACCAAGCATATTATAGCCGAAATTGAAAAAAATCTTGAATCTACTAAAAATCATATAAAAAAGATTTCATTACAGAGCGATGCATTGCAGGTTTTTGTTAACTATCTGGATGATAAAAATGATCTTACCGCTACACAGGCGCAGATGGATTCTTTTATGAAAAAATTTCCTGGATTTTACACATTACAAGATAAAGAAGCTATTAATGATAGTCTTTTTAATTGGAATGGAGATTTGAGTTTAAGCTTTGATTTTTTGGGCGTGTCGGATATTGCCTGGCGAAATGCGCAGGGCATGGATGTATTACATTTGATGGATTTTAAAACTTCATCGGATTTGTATGGATTGTATCAGTTTCAAACAGAGGCAGTTACAGATGCTAAAAAAGCGATTGATATTTTGAAAAATGCAATGAGCGAAATCAATACGCAGGAAGGCAAAACGCTGAAGGAAGGCATCAAACAATATCAATATCAACTTTTGCTTGCAAAGCAATTTGAAGAAGCGCTTTCGACTTATTATACGAATGTTTTAAAGCAAGTAAAGGAATAAATATAAATCTAATTAGCTTTCACTTTGTTAATAGTCATAACTCTTAATGTATAAGAAATAGATTAAAGTTATTTTTACTTTTGAAACTTGCTAAATTCATACATATCAATTGAAGTTCCTTATGATGGATGTTTTGAAAGAGCAAATCGAAGATTGTAAAAAACTGTTAGCTAAGGCTTTATTAAATGAAGCGTTGGAACAACTCGCTTCTATTGTAATTAGTAATGGCTTTTCTGAAAATTATAGAACAGAAGTTGCAAAGTTAAAGACGAGATTTGCTTCTTTGAATACAAAAAATAGGAGCGGATTGCTTAAAGCAGATGATTATCTAACAGAAGAAAACAGAATTGGGTCTGCATTATTTGAATTAGTTAAAGAACTTGAAACACATTTAATGGATAAAGAGTTTTTTAACTCAGCTTCAACTCTTTCTAATTCAAGAACTAATGTCATTATCGAGATTCCTAATAATGCTTTTTATAAGCATATTACAAAGGGTGAAAAGTTACTAGAAATTAAGCATTATCATGAATCTATAGAAGAATATAAAAAAGCGCATGAATTATTTCCTGAGGATGAGTTTGTACTAAAACAATTAATCATTGCAAACATTGAAGGTTATTTGGCTAAGTTCGATTCTAATTTTAAGAACCAGGCTAAAGAATATGTGCAAAAAGCTTTTGACATGAATCCTTCTAATCAAGTTTTTGTTGGGTTGTATAAAATTGTTTCTGAATTAAAAGAGGTAGCTAAATATAGAAGAATCTTTGATCTACCTATAATAGATATTCTATACTTTGCAATTGGCTTTATTTTTATTGGACTCTTGGGAATAGCATTTCAATATAGCGCAGTACCCGATTACGATCCTTTTACAGATAGGGCGGGGATTCTTATTTTGTCAATTTCATTGATTCCACTTGCTTTGTATTTTATTATGAAAGGAGTGTCGGAGAAAAAAAAGGATATTATATTGAAAAAACTACATGATGTTATCTCCTCAAAATAATGTATCTGTAATCATAACCCTTTCAAATACTCAATTACTGCTGTTCTTTCCTCCTTTGTCAATTTATCTCCAAAATAATGCCCGGCATTGCTATAAGCGGGCAGGGTTGTATTAAAAGTCCATTTACCGCCAGGTTTATCTTTAATATCATATTTCCAGCCCACTTTATTATAATTATAATCATGACTATTGCCGCTGCGTTGCCAGTAAATAGGGCGTTGTGGGCTGTTGAGTAAATCTTCCAATGTTGGAACAGAACCATTATGTAAATAAGGCGCAGTTGCCCAAATGCCATCGAGTGGCGGCGCGATATAGCCTTGCGTCATGTCAAACCAGGAGCGCGGCTCGGATAAAGCAAACCAACTATTATTATACCAATTTGATATACCCGAATTATTTGCATAATAAACGTACATCGGATCGGTTTTTATTATATCCAATGCAATAACTTTATTAGGATACGTCCAATTTTCACCGTAAGTGCCGTGGCATTTGCTGCAATGCTCTTCAAAAATTATTTTACCTTCAGCAGCTAGCTTTTGGTCAATGTTTCCGGGATATTTCGGTGGTTCTAAAGAGCGAAGCCAGGCATGCACATCTTTAAAATTATTAATTGCTTGTCGCGCCGCGCTACTGTCGGGGATGCCCAGCACCGATGCTTGAAATAATAATTTTGTAAAATCACCGCGGCCACCGCCATTATAATAAAGCCCATTTTTTTTCTTTACATTCCAAAACGGCGGCACGTCTGTAGCGACGGGATAATCCGCGATTTTGTAATTGGGTTCTTCGCGCCAGGTCAAATCCACGGGATCGCGGTGCATCATGCAAGCTTCAGCGAGCCGGAACGCAGGATTCGCGCCTTGTTGGTTGAGCTGAATATAAGGGGCCATCGCGCGAGAATACTTGCCGAAGTCTTCGTAGGCCTGCCATTCGGGGCTGTCTTTTTTGTATTTTAAGTTTACTCCGAAATATAATGTTTTTACAAAAGCGTTCATACTTTTAGTATAATCCGAAAAGCTATTGCCCAAGCCGATTATCATTTCACCGTTCAATTCGCTGGCGTGACAAGCAAAACAATTCCCATTCATCACTTCTACGCCGTTCGCAGCTTTGAATACATTCGCATTATACTGAATATGAGCGTTTTCGCCGGTGCGTTTTAATATGGAATCCTGATTTTTGCCGAAGCGCTTTTTGGCCATTTCATAAGGAATGCCGGAGCCAATGTAATCGCCGTAGATCAAGTAATTCAGGCCTGCCTCCGCATCTCCATTTAATTCTTGGGGCGTCTTTGGCACTTCGATATGTTTCCAATCCCCGGATTCACTGGATTTGGGCAGTTCGCGGTAGGTATGGCAAGCGATTGTAAAAATGACAAGGGTGATTGCTAATACGAATCTTTTCATCATACTATTTGGAGGTTATGGGGTATTGGGC
>JANRME010000345.1:0-1555 GCA_033761835.1 Saprospiraceae bacterium | reverse complement strand
GAGCGGGTATGAAGTATCCGGCGATGCCATGTCCGCCGATGAAGCCATAGAAATATTAGAAAAAGGCGAAACCGACTTTGCGATGCTCGACATCAACATCAAAGGCGATAAAAATGGTATATGGATAGCGGAGCAAATTCAGAAAAAATACAAAATCCCTTTTATTTTTTTGACCGCGTTCAGCGACAGCGCAACGGTGAAAACTGCAGCAGGCACCCACCCCTACGGTTATTTGGTAAAACCATTCACACAAGCCGATATTTATACAACGATTGAAATCGCACTGACCAATTTTAATGAACAACGACGTGGACACCGTGCATCAGAACACCAACCCGATAGCCATTCGGTATTGCAACTTACCGATACGATTTTTGTGAAAGACAATCTGGTATTCAAAAAAATTACGATTAAAGACATTCAGAGCATGTCTAAAAAATAAAGTTTAAAAAGGGAGTCAGCCACTATCTTTAGTGTTGGAAAAAATACGAAATAGATGGTTGAGCAGGACAAGCCACTCTCTGACTCCCAGTGGGAAGGTATCAAGAATTTTTTGAACCTGGAAAGGAAAAGGAAAATTGATCTTCGAGAGGTGGTAGATGCCATTCGGTATATTGTTCGGGGAGGGATTCAGTGGCGAGCATTACCCGCCTGTTACCCAAAGTGGAAAAGTGTCTACTACTATTTCAGCAAATGGGAAGCGGATGGAACGATGATGAGGATCAACAATTGGGTAAATACTCAAGATCGAAAGAACAATGAACGGGAGGAAAAACCTTCTTTGATTTTGGTTGATAGCCAGAGTGTTAAGTTGGCTCCTATGATTAAGCAAGATCGAGGTTTTGATGCCAACAAAAAAGTAAATGGTCGTAAGCGGCAGTTTTTGGTTGACAGCGGTGGACGGATATGGGATGCTTGTGTTCATGCTGCCAATCTATACGATGCTGATGGGGCAAGTTTGCTTCTTGATCCTCAGCGTATGGCCTACTGGGATGAACGTTGTAAAAAAGTGCTCACTGATACGCATTATCGGGGTACTTTTTCAGTAATGTTAAGAGATGAAAAAGGTGGAAAGATTGCCTTTGAGGTCAGCGCCAAACTATCCGACAAACCAGGATTTGAGGTTTTACCCATTCGTTGGGTTGTCGAAAGAACCATTTCTTGGACTAATTTTTACCGCCGATTGATTAAAGATTTTGAGCGAACCGTAGAAAATTCCGTCGCCTGGGTTATTTGGGCTAACATTTCTTTAATGCTAAACCGTATGACCTGATTGGCGAAATATTATTTTTAGACAAGCTCTTACTTGTTTCTGAAAAATTAAATCAAAAAAAATATTTACTGCTTGATACGGATATAGTTTTTATTGGAAAAGTACTTGACCAACTCATACCCCATATAGATAATGCGGATTTTATTGTTTCTCCAGAATTTGGAAGTGACCCAAATGGTGAATGGTTTAAACGTACCTATTATGATATGGATTGGGCTACACAAGTTTTTCCTGATCACCAATTTCCTGGATTTACCTTCAATTGTGGGCAAATGGTTGTCA
>JANRME010000344.1:0-23919 GCA_033761835.1 Saprospiraceae bacterium | reverse complement strand
TCATTTGCTAAAATTACAAAAGTGAATTCTTTGCTCAAATTCTATAGTCTGAAAAAGAAATTTCAAAAAGTAAAAAGAGGAGGTAAGCATCTCACTTCCTCCTCTTTGGCTATAGTTTAAGTTGCAGAAAAACTTAAATTCTATAAGGTTTCATCTTCCATTTCCCAACGCTCTGGCGAACGCCAAAGTGCAGAGAGTAGTAACTCGCGCATAAAAAGAAATTCCTTCGGAAGCTTGTCGTACAAACGAGAGAATAATTCTTCATGTCCCAACACTTCTTGTTTCCAAGCTTCGCTGTCAACCGCCATCACAGATAAAAAGTCTTCTTGTGTAAAATTTTCCAGACCCCTCCAATCCATATCCTTGTAACGAGGCATCCACCCAATTGGACTTTCTACTGCTGAGGCTCGGCCCTTCACGCGCTGCACCACCCATTTAAGTACCCGCATATTTTCACCAAAACCAGGCCAAGCGAAGTTGCCATCTTTATCTTTTCTAAACCAATTGACACCAAAAATACGCGGTGCATTTGGCAATACCCGACCGAATTGCAGCCAATGATTAAAATAATCCGCCATATGATAACCGATAAATGGTAGCATTGCAAATGGGTCGCGGCGCACTTTACCAATTTCACCAAAAGCAGCAGCCGTCATTTCCGAGCCCATCGTAGCAGCAAGATACACGCCAAAGCTCCAGTTAAAAGATTGATAAACCAATGGAACCGTGGTACTCCGACGACCTCCGAAGATGAAAGCACCAATTGGCACACCGCTTGGGTTTTCCCAATTTGCATCTATAACTGGATTTTGCGAAGCGGGGGCTGTAAAGCGTGCATTGGGGTGCGCCGCAGGTTTGCCACTGTTTTTATCATACGGTTTGCCATGCCAATCAATTAAGCCATCAGGAATTTCCTTGCTCATACCTTCCCACCATACATCACCATCGGGGGTAATGGCCACATTCGTAAAAATGCTATTTTTACTGATGGAAGCCATCGCATTAGGGTTGGTTTTCATATTGGTGCCAGGCGCTACACCAAAATAACCTGCTTCGGGATTGATAGCATATAGCTTACCATCTGATCCAGGTTTAATCCATGCAATATCATCTCCCACTGTCGTTACTTTCCAACCATCAAAATCTTTTGGTGGAATGAGCATCGCAAAATTGGTCTTACCACAAGCACTTGGAAATGCAGCAGCTACATAAGTTTTCTCACCTTCCGGGTTTTCCAGACCAAGAATCAACATATGCTCCGCCAGCCAGCCTTCTTCACGCGCCATCGTAGATGCAATGCGCAAAGCGAAACATTTTTTACCCAATAATGCATTTCCACCGTAACCACTACCATACGACATGATCGAACGTTCCTCTGGGAAGTGCACGATATACTTGGTTTCACGATTGCAAGGCCATTTTTCATCTTCCTGACCCGGCGCTAAAGGCGCACCTACTGAATGCAGGCATTTTACAAATTCGTCATTGCCCAAAGTATCAATCACTTTCCGCCCCATACGGGTCATAATCTTCGTGTTCACTACAACATATTCAGAATCCGTCAATTGCACACCTATATGCGATAGCGGCGAACCCAGTGGCCCCATACAAAAAGGAATTACATACATCGTGCGCCCACGCATACAGCCATCGAACAAACCATTCAGGGTAGCCTTCATTTCTCTGGGATCCATCCAGTTATTGGTTGGTCCTGCATCCTCTTTCAAGCGACTGCAAATAAAAGTTCGATCTTCCACGCGTGCCACGTCGCTGGGGTCAGAAAAACAAGCAAAACTATTGGGGCGCTTTTCAGGATTCAGGCGGATGAAAGTGCCTTTTTCCACCAGCATTTCGGTCATGTAATTATATTCCTCGTCCGAGCCGTTGCACCAATAGATTTGGTCGGGTTGACAGAGGTTTTTCATTGCTTCCACCCATTGGAGCAACTTTTGGTTTTTCACCTTATCAGCATAATCTTGCTCCAAGGCATACGATTTTGTTGCTTGCATCATGGTAAAATAAATTTTGATTTAAATGCTTTTAAAAAGCTGAATGGTTTTATCTGGTTGTGGCTGCAAAGTAACGTACTTTTCTTTGTTAGAGAAAATTTCGCTAATAGATTTTTTTTGTCTGAATTTCGCTATAATTTGGCGTCTGAATTTGGTTGGCTTGTACTACAAAAATGTGGGTTCAACTCATAAATTTCGATGATAATCGTCATCAGAAACAGTGAAAATTGTTATCGGTTATCTGGGTTGCCAGATAACCGATAACCAATAATACCAAATCACAACATCACTATATCACCAAATAAAAAATGCTCAAAGAAAGCGATACCGTCAAACTAATTTTTGGACTCAAAATAGCGCACCTGCGCCGCGAGCAAAACTTATCGTACCAACAGCTCTCAGAGCGCACCGGGCTGGCTATTTCTTATTTACATGATATTGAAAAAGGTAAAAAATACCCCAAATACGATAAAATTTTGGCGTTGGCGAAGGCCTTAGACAGCGATTATAATTACCTCGTCTCACTTCAGGCAAGCAAAAAACTAAAGCCCATCATTGACTTGGTCAATTCCGATTTTTTGAAAATTTTCCCTTTGGAAACCTTCGGCGTGAGCCTGCCCAAATTATTGGAATTACTTGCCGAAACCCCTGATAAAATTAATGCTTTCATAAGTACGGTCATCAAAATTATCCGCAATTATCATTTGCAGGGTGAAGATTTTTACAAAGCCGCACTCCGCTCCTATCAGGATTTACATGATAATTATTTTGAATCTTTGGAGCAAGCAGTACGCGATTTTCGAGCAATGACGGGCTTAACAGAAACTAAATTAACCCCGGAAATCTTGGAAAATCTATTAAAGAAATATTTTAATATTATAATAGACCGAAAAACTTTATCAAAACAAGAAGAATTAAATAATATTCGCTCTTTTTATGCAGTAGAAAGTAAAACTTTATTTTTAAATAAAAATCTGACTTCGGCCCACGAAAATTATTTATTAGGTAAAGAACTCGGCTATCAATTCATGCAAATCGCCGAAAACCGCCCTTATGAAACCCATATGACCGAAGTTGATTCTTTTGACAAACTGCTCAATTATTTCCGCGCTTCTTACTTCTCGGTCGCGCTGCTCATGGATGAAGCCGAAATGATACTCGACATCGAGCGCATGGCAGAACGGGACACCTGGAATCCCGATGCTTTTTTAGAATTATTATATAAATATGATGTTACCGCCGAAACTTTATTACAACGTTTAGCTAATATTTTACCCCAGCATTTCGATATCAAAGACTTGTTTTTCCTGCGTTTTTTCACAGGCCCGGAGATGCAAAAATTCGAGATGACCAAAGAAATGCACCTTTCGCAACTGCACAATCCGCACGCTAACCAACTCGACGAACACTACTGCCGCCGCTGGATTTCGATCAATCTCATCCGTCGCCTGAAAGCCACCGACCGCACCGAAACTACCGCCGGAATGCTCTGCGACGCCCAAATCTCGCGCTACTGGGGCACGCCCAATTCCTATCTCTGCATTTGTATCGCCAAACCCGACCAAGATAACCCGCAAGACAGCACCAGCGTAACTCTCGGTTTGCTCGTCAACGACCGCCTGCGCCAGCGTTTCCGATTCCTCAACGATCCCGATCTCAAGGTCAAAGACGTCCACACCACCTGCGAACGCTGCGGCATCAGTGACTGTGGCGCGCGCGCCGTACCCCCTGTAGTTTTGCAACACCGAAAATCGAAAGAAAGGATTAAAGCGGCTTTGAGTGGCTTGGGAAAAGAGGTGATGGAGAAAACTTCATAAAATTTTAACTTGCTTTAAAAATATTTCTTGTAACAATTCTATTATTAAACCGTATGTAACAACAAATATCATGTAATATTCAATGCCAATCAACAAAATCAATTCAAAACACAATGAATACTAGTCGTTTTGCCCGATTTATTAAAAATCAAAAGAGCATAAAATTAACTCTCGGCGAAGCAATAATTAACGAAAAAATTGGACAAGGTGGCAATAGCATGGTTTATAAAGCTACGGTTTATGAAATGCCTGTTGCTTTAAAGTTTCTTGTTTCAGATGTGACAGGAAATGCTCTGGAGCGGAAAAACCAAAGATTCCTTGCAGAATATTTCAATGTAATTAGCTTAGAACATCCTAAAAATCTAGTGAAATATATCGGATATGACCTTTTAAAAGGCAACGATAATGAGGGAACCTTCGAAATCCCTATTATCATCATGAAATACTACCATTCCTCTCTAAGCGATTACAGAAAAAATGATCCAAATCTAACATATACTAAGTTCAAAGAGTTTTTTAATTTTCTACTTGACACCTTAGAGTATCTACACGAAAATGGCATTTTCCATCGAGATATAAAGCCAGAAAATATCTTAGTTGATAAGAATCAATTTTTTCTCACAGATTTTGGAATTGCAAGCTATGCGCCTGAGCAATTCAAATATAAAGCCATAACTGGCAAAAATGAGAGAGTTGGTAATCGACTTTTTTCAGCACCTGAACAGGAAGAAAGTAATATTGAACCTCATCAAACTATGGATATATATGCATTGGGGCAGATATTACAATGGTATGTAACAGAAAAAACCCATAGAGGCACCGGCAGGCAACGAATTTCAAGTATTATACCAGACTTAGCTTTATATGACCCAATAATTGATATATGTTTAGAAAATGATCCTCGTAAAAGGTTCCAATCTATTCTACATATCAGAGAATTCCTCCAAAAACTTTCAAAAGATGTAATTACAGAAGAATCTACTTTGTTTTTTAGTTATAGATTAGCATCTGCTTTTCCTAGCGTAAGAGGACTCCAAGTTTTCGACGACCCTCAAATAGCAATTAATAGACTACAATTGTTATTAGAACCGCCTATTTCGTTTAAAATGAGTAGAGGTAGGAACGTTGTTACCAATCCAATTTGGTGTTTTAGAGGAACCTCTGGATGGTCAGTAGAAAATTTTGAAGTCCTTTCGGATGATAAATGTAGATTAAATGAGGATGAATTAAAGATCAATCGTTTAGCCGTCTATAATGGAAGTCACTATTATAGAACATTTGTATACATTGAGACTAAAGCGGATGAACCTTGTGGCTTGTATAAGCATGATAAAGATTTCAAAAAACTATCTCGGGAGAACATCGGCTACTTTGAACGTTTTGCGATATACAATAACAAAATCATAAGAGTAGAAGATCATGAAGATGGTGCTACAGAAATTGGTGGAAAAATCGTTAATATCGCAGGCAAATCTGAAGAAAGAATGAGGTATTTAACTCCTTACAATTTTATCATTTGTGCTAAGTTTTCTCCATATAATGCAGAAAGTAAGGTTGAGCTTGAAATTGACGAAATTTTTGATCGTATTCTTTTAGAAAACTTACCAATCGAAAACCTTCTTAACGTTTTTAGAAAATTACCCAAACATCATATGGATCATTAGAATTAAACACCAAACTTCCTCTTCTTAATATAAAGCTTTTATATCAATCTTTTGCAATTTTAAATAATTAAATAATATTGATGTAAATAGTCAAAACAGGATGTTAGTATCGAATAAATATTCCATAAATTAATCCAGCATTGCCAATAGTTCTTCAATAGATTCTGGAATGTCCAACTCGGCTACCAAAGCATCAAACTCCGCTTTGTTAATCGGCTTATAATTTTGTTCTCGTTTGAGTTCTTCTATCGAAATGGTTTCGCGGATGGGTTTGATAAAGTCGCCAAATCGCTGCTTGGCACGCAGTAAATTAATGTGTTGTTCCAACTCAGCAAGCTCTTGCTCACTTTCCAGTTCCGTAATTTTGGAGATGAGTTCGTATTTTCGGCTATTGATATTTGCGGTCATTATAGCTTTTTGTATTGAACAAATATAATAACATTTTATAACAAAATCCAGTTCCTGTTTCATTCCTCCACCAACTACAACTCCATTTTCTAAATCCCCAAAAAACAAATCGCCGAAGCGATCCATGCGGACCGCCGCGGCGATTTCAACAATCCCATAAACATGTCGTTAGCATGTTTCTTTTTTAGCTATGCGATTATGTAACGCTTTACCTGCCCATTTGTATTGCATTCAAGCGCAAAGTTTTCCCACTTTTCCGATAAAATGTATCGTTCCCTCGTCGAATGGCGACTTTTACAAACTATATTGGAAAATTTTTCAAAATGTTTACCTTTATTCGGTAGAAAAGAGTTTCATGTTGGAAGGTAGAAGTTTCATGTTTTATAATCAAATCAACTTGTAACCTGTAACCTACAACTTGTAACTTAAGACCTAAAACCCATTGTATGGAACAAAGTAAACGGCTGTTGTCGCTTGACGTTTTTCGCGGCATTACAATCGCAGGTATGATCCTTGTGAATACGCCCGGCACCTGGACTTATGTCTATCCGCCACTTCAACACGCCCAATGGCATGGCAACACCCCCACCGATTGGGTATTCCCGCTTTTCCTCTTTATTATGGGCGTTTCCGTGCCTTTGGCCTTGGGCAAACGCGTTCAGGAAGGAGTCAATCGGCGCCAACTCATGTTCAAAATCTTGAAACGAACGCTCATCATCTTTGGTTTAGGGCTTTTTTTATATGGCTTTCCTTATTTTGATTTGGCGCATCAGCGTATTCCTGGTGTACTGCAACGCATTGCTTTGGTCTATTTTTTCTGTTCGCTTATTTTTGTTTACACAAAAGGCTGGCGCAGCCAATTCTGGATTGCCATAGGTTTATTAATATTATATTGGTTTTTAATGACTTTTGTACCCGTACCCTGGTCGGATGGAACCGTGCCTGCCAATCTGGATATGCTGAAAAATTTGGGCACTTGGCTGGATAAAGTAATTCTGAGTGAAAATCATATGTATCATGGGGAAGTGGTGAATGGTACGCCGGTTGCTTTTGATCCTGAGGGAATTCTGAGTACGCTGCCTTCCATTGCTACCGGCTTAAGTGGTGTGCTCACAGGCATTTGGCTGAAAACAGAACGAACTGATTATGAGAAATTAACAGGAATGTTTGCTATCGGCACTATTTTAATTGCCTTGGGTTTAATCTGGAATCCGATTTTCCCAATCAATAAAAAACTTTGGACGAGTTCGTATGTGCTATATATGGCGGGCATTGCTTTGGTTTTTCTTGGTGTAGTTTATTGGGTAGTAGATGTGTTTGGTTACAAGCGCTGGACGAAGCCTTTCGTCGTGTTTGGCACAAATGCGCTATTTGCGTATTTTATGTCTGAATTGGTTGCTATTACTATGTTTAGCATTCCAGTAAATGAAAAACAATCACTTTTTAATTGGGTATATGCCAGTATATTTGAACCCTTGTTCGCGTCGCCTTATAATGCATCATTAATATTTGCAATTGTTTTTGTAATATTTATTCTGGGATTGACCTGGATTTTATATTGGCGAAAAATATTTATAAGAGCCTAAAACCTGAAACATGGAACTAACCAAACGCCTATTGGCTTTAGACGTTTTTCGCGGCATCACAATCGCAGGCATGATTTTAGTGAATACGCCAGGTTCCTGGAGTTATGTCTATCCGCCATTGGAACACGCCGAATGGCATGGCAGTACGCCTACCGATTGGGTATTCCCATTTTTTCTTTTTATTATGGGCGTAGCGATACCATTAGCGCTGGGGCGTCGAATCGCGGAAGGCGCTGATCGTAAGCAAATTATGCTTAAAATTCTACGCCGATCTATCCTCATTTTCCTGGTAGCGATGTTTTTAGCGGGTTTCCCAAAATTCAATTTCGCCACTATCCGCATTCCAGGCGTACTCACGCGCATCGCGCTGGTTTATTTTTTCTGCTCTCTTATTTTTGTTTATATCAAGAATTGGCGCACGCAAGTTTTATTAAGCGCAGGTTTACTTTTATTATATTGGATTTTAATGACCCTTGTGCCCGTACCTGACGGCAATCCGCCAAATCTACAACCTGAAACCAATCTCGGTGCCTGGCTCGATCGTACCATCTTGGGTACCAATCATCTATGGAAGCAATCGGTCACTTGGGATCCTGAAGGTTTATTAAGCACGCTTCCTGCAATTGTTACGGGTATGATTGGCGTCTTTACTGGGCTTTGGCTCAAAACAGATCGCAATCATTACGAAAAACTCACGGGCATTTTTGCAATCGGCGCTATTTTGGTTGCACTTGGATTAATCTGGAATCCTTTATTTCCAATCAATAAAAAACTGTGGACAAGTTCTTATGTGCTTTATGTCGGTGGGCTCGCGCTGCTATTTTTGGGTCTGGTTTATTGGTTGGTCGATGTATTGAGATACAAAGCCTGGATCAAGCCTTTTGTTGTGTTTGGTACAAATGCATTATTTGCTTATGTAATGTCTGGTTTTATTGTAAAATTATCTGCTTTAATCAAAATTCCAATCGAAAACGGTGAAAAACAAAACCTTATGGGTTGGATATATACGCATCTTTTCGAGCCTATATTCACATCACCTTATAATGCGTCGCTGACTTTTGCCATTGTTTTTGTCTTATTTATACTGGGATTAACCTGGATTTTATATTGGCGTAAGATTTTTATAAAAGTATAATATTAGAAAAAACTGATATTTTAAAATTTCATGCCGGAATGTAAGAATTAACCATCGAACAACGTTTAATAGCTTGTTCACGGTCTTGCTTACAAAACACGCGACATGAAAAAAAATTTTATCCTTTTAATTGCGCTTTTACCATTTCTTGTTTTTGCTCAAAATGCTGAATATGATTCGCTCCGCCACATAAAATTTGGCGTAGGATTATTATATACCGCCGACTGGTCGCATCAAGCAAAGCCAATTGATTACCTTGTGTCTGGATTTGAAGGCCCTTATGGTTTGACGCAAAGTGGAGCATTCGGACAGCAAATCGGTGTTTCATTCGATGTAAAATTCAATGAAAAATGGTCTCTTATTTCTGGTTTGATTTGGAATAATCGGAGATTCCATGAAAAAATCACTTCCTCTCCCGGCACCGGCACTTATGCAAAAACGCATACCATCGGCATTGATTACTTGAGTATTCCTTTTGGCGTGCAATACACCATTAAAAAATCCGATAGAATCAAGCTTTTGGCCGAATTGGGTATTATATATGATAAAAATATGAATGATGAACTTACCGATTCTTATGCTAATTTGATATTAAAACCGCGAGGCTGGAGCATATTTGGAGCTTTTGGTGCGGCTTATGATATAAATAAAAAATCCATTCTTGAAATAAAACCAATATTTCGATTTGCAATGAGTAAATATGGTGAGAGTTCTAATAGCGGTGTGAATAATCCGCCTGCAGATTTTAAGCCATATTCATTGGGCTTGGCGATTAATTATAAAATTTTGATAAATTAAATAATAAGATTTTTAGGATGAAGGATATAAAGCTTCTTTAAATTCATTGATTGTAATACAATTTACCTTCGGGAAATCAATTTGGGTAAGTATTCTGAAATGTTTATCATGTGTAATAATATAATCGGCATTGCAAGCGATGGCACAATCAACAAATTTATTATCGTCAAAATCAACTGTTATCAAATTCCATTTAAAATAAACCTCTACTTTTTCAAGTTTTGGAATATTTACTAAAGTTTTCAAAACATTTTCTGCAACAGAAGGTGAATAAAAGACACCAATTTGTTCTTCATATTCAGCAAGGATTTCATTTGTAAACGCCAATGTAAATAAACCCTGCTTCATAGCATCATACAACCAGCGATAAGGAGATTTCCTAGGGATAGCGACCAGCAGGCAATTTGTATCAATCAGCACTTTCACGATAAGGGCTCCGAATATGCTTATTTAACAATTCTTCCATGGTTTCAGCGCTCATATCGCGTTTTTCCCAAATAGCATCCACTTCTTCGCTCACTTTTTGGTCATAATATTCCATTAGCAAAGTTTTGACTTCTTCTAATTCCTTGTTAGTCATCTCTTTAGCAAAAAGACGGAGCAGGTGTAATTGAATCGGATTAAGTCCATGTTGAGTAGCGCCCATAAACTTATTTTTTCAAATTTAACACCAATTTTCTAAAAATCGTTGCAATTATGCCAATTCCCCAAATAAATCATATTCTGTTACTTCTGTGATATGCACATTCGCAAAGTCGCCGATCCGAATATATTGATTTTTAGCAGATATAAGCACCTCATTATCAACTTCTGGCGAGTCACCTTCGGTGCGCCCGATAAAATATTCTCCTTCCTTCCTGTCGAATAATACTTTTAATGTTTTGCCGACTTTTTCTTGATTTTTTTCAAATGAAATTTCCTGCTGGATTTCCATCAAACGATTGGCGCGTTCCGCCTTTACTTCCGCAGGCACATCGTCTTCCAATTCATAAGCGCGGGTATCTTCTTCATGCGAATATTGAAAAACGCCGAGGCGGTCGAATCGCATTTCCTGTACAAAATCGCATAAATCCTGGAATTCTGCTTCGGTTTCACCCGGAAAGCCCACCAGCATAGTCGTGCGCAAGGTCAAACCCGGCACTTTTTGTCGCGCTAATTCAATCAATTCAATGGTTTCTTCTTTGGTAATCTGGCGACGCATTCGATCCAAAACCGCGTTATTGGCGTGCTGCAAAGGCATATCCAAATAATTACAAACCTTTGGTTGTGTGGCAATTACATCAAAAATTTCGGTCGGAAATTTACTCGGATAAGCATAATGCAAACGAATCCATTCGATGCCATTTACCTGCGCTAAAGCTTCTAATAATCTCGGCAATTCTCGTTTTTTATATATATCTAATCCGTAATATGTCAACTCCTGCGCAATCAGCATCAATTCCTTCACGCCGCGTCGGGCAAGGCTTTCGGCTTCTTTTACCAATTGTTCAATCGGTTTTGAGACGTGTGTCCCACGCATCAATGGAATCGCGCAAAATGAGCAAGTGCGATTACACCCTTCCGAAATTTTCAAATAAGCATAATGCGGGGCAGTTGTGATAAGGCGTTCGCCGATGAGTTCATGTTTATAGTCTGCATTGAATTTTGCCAGTAATTGCGGCAGTTCCAGCGTGCCGAACCAAGCATCCACCTCAGGAATTTCCAAAGCCAAATCATCGCGGTAGCGCTGACTCAAGCAACCCGTTACATACAATTTTTCAATATCGCCCTGCTTTTTTACTTCAGCATATTCCAGGATCGTATCAATCGATTCCTGCTTCGCCAGATCAATAAATCCGCAGGTGTTGACGATTATTACATTGGCATCTTCATCATTACTATCATGCACCACATCATACTGGTTACCACGCAGTTGCGTAATAATATTCTCCGAATCCACCAGGTTTTTCGAGCATCCCAGCGTGATGACGTTGACTTTATCTTTCTTTAAGGTCTTTGTTTTCAACTATAATGCGTTTGAGCTTTTGTACACTTTATTTATGCAAAAAGTTTGCAAAGATACAGAAATTTGGAACTATTTGATAGTTAGAAAAGGGATTCAAGATTTTTCTATCAACTTGAAATACAAGATAGTAGATGCCAAAGACGCTGTAATCGCGTTCGCCAAAATCAAAGGTATGTCCTTGATTAACAAACCATAACTCAGCCAAAGCAAAGTCCCCGCCGATAGCATCGCGTAGGTGGATACCGCCAAATCCTTGGTGGATCGGGTTCGGATCGTTTTGATTGCTTGCGGTACGAAGGCAGCAGTTGTTAATAGCGCAGCGAAGAGACCGATGAATTGAATCATATAATGTTTTTGCTGGCGCAAAGGTCTCTTTTTCTGAGGATTTCTAATACAAACAAAAGATTATTATTCCTGATAAAACGGATTTCCAAACGCTGGATTTTGCAAAAACACGCTATCCGTCAAGGTATTCAAAAATGCGATTAAATCTTGTTTGTCGCGCTCGCTGAAATAAAGTTTTCGCACATTGGGATTCAGATTTTCAGCAAAATGACCACCGGAAATATAATGATCGAGCACTTCCTCCAAAATTTTGAATCGCCCATCGTGCATATACGGCGCGGTTTGCGCGATATTGCGCAAGGTTGGTACTTTGAACGTTCCGTTTTCATAGCGATTCGCGGTCACCGCTCCCCTACCCTTGTCGGGAAAATCGTCTAATCCTTGCACTTCCTGGATACCGTTGTTCAAATATTCCAAAGTCGAAAACAAAGGATCAATATGACAATGCGCACATTCTGAATGCGGTAAGACCGCAGAAGTGTCAAAAAATATAGTAAATCCGCGCGCTTCCGCTGCTGTCAACTCGACTTCGCCGCGTTTGAATCGATCAAATTTTGAATCTTTACTAATAAGCGTTCTTTCGAATTGTGCTAAAGCTTTAGTGACTAAATCCTTCGTAATCTGTTCTTTACGCTCAATTCCAAATGCTTTTCTAAATAAAATCGGATACTCCGAATGCTGACGCAAACGATCTTCTGCAATAATCCATTCCAGATTCATTTCAAGTGTATCTTGCACAGGGTGAATGGCTTGTGCTTCAAGCGTAGCGGCCCGCCCGTCCCAGAATAAACCTTGATTGTGAAAGCCAATGTTGACGAGCGACATTGCACTGCGCTTGCTTGCTCTATTTTCAAAACCATTGCTGAGCGCTTTCCCATCTGTAAAACCGCGTGTTTGTTGATGGCAAGTGCCACAAGAGATCGTGCTATCCTTGGAAAGAATCGGATCATAAAATAATCTTCGCCCGAGTGCAATGCCTTCTTCGGTCAAAGGGTTGTCGGCTGGAATTTGCATAGCGGGAACGCCCAAAAGTACTGGAGGATCAACGGTTTTGGGCTGATACGGAATATGCGTAAGGCTACTCTCCTGCTGATGAGCACAATTGGTGAACACCAACAAAATCAAGGTAAAACCTATCGCTACAAAAATCAAGCGCCACATAGGCTATTTTATCTCAATCGCTTCTTTCAGATTATCGCTGATAAAGGTTGCCACTTCTACATTATTCGTATGATCAATTGTCACCTTACGGAAATCAAGAAAATCGCCAGGCGCAGCAACTAATACACGTTGCAAATCTACTTCAAAATCAAGGCGCGTCGTTTCGCCTTCTTTTATATTAAATGACTTAGAAAATTCCTTATTTCGATAATAAGAATCGCCACCTACGTGAAAAGTAAGCTTATCTGTCAATTGTCCATCGCCGTCCACGTCAGCATTTCCTTCGATTTTAGTAAAGACATAGCCCAAAGCCCAAGACCAATAATTGCCGCTCAAAGGATGGGAAGAACTATAATCACCGGGTTGCGTCTTATTTAACTTTGGTGAAACGCCAAGCCCCATGTTTAATCCAATATAATTTCCAATTGGAACATTTTTAATCCGAACGGTGAAGCCATTCTGCGCCGCAGCATCTGACTGAATATCCTTAAAATCAACGATTTCAACATCACTAATTATTGTATTATATTCAAAGGTGGATCTAGCTACACTTATATCAGATAAATAAAATCTAAATAACTGAAATTTTACTTTCATGCCTGCTTCATATGCATAATCTTTAGCGTACATCATTAATGACTCATCGCCAAAACTGCCTTTAAAATTAAGCTCTAACGTGCCTGTTTGTTCCAGCGGCGTTTCTTCTCTTTCGCAATCAACCGACATTAATAACAGGCTACTTAATATAGTAAACAGGGAATATTTTTTCATCGCAATTTTATTTTGAACAAAAATAAGGTGATAAGAACGGAAAGTCAGTGACAAAAGTTACTATTCCTCTGGAAGAACGGAAATAACAGCAATGGAGTTTGCTGCGTTGTTGACAAATTTTGTCGCCAGCGTTGCCGGAGCGTCGGTTTTTAAATTGACATCAGAAAACCAGGTCAAATAATTGATCCGAAGCGTTACACGTATATCAAAACCCTCAAGAATACTGACTTCAGGCGGCATTAACGGTAATTCAACTTCCCGTAAATAAGATTCTGTGGCAATTTTCAGTAAAGTCGTTGTCGTATCGCTCGCGCCATTATACCATTCCAGGCTGTTAAAAACGTAGCCAGAGTCAGCATTCACATACATTCCTGTTGTGCGCAGCGGATGCCCGGCAGGCAATGAAGTAGGAATAATTTGATTAGATAAATCGCCCAAACCCAGCGTGAAACGTATTTTTGAAAAACTGCCTCCATTAGCAAAAGTACCTATCGCAGAAGCGTTGAAAATATTGCGGCTCACGATGGCAAAATTATTTGCAAGAATCGTATCTTTTTTTGTACCGGATTCGGTGATTTCTACTTCAATTGCATCTGAAGGATACACTTCTGTGCCGTCCGGTCTTACTAATCGAACATTGGATATAAAAAACTGAATATTTTTGAGCCGAAAGCTATTACCCGCGCCATCCAAGTAAATAGAATCATTATAATTTAAATTATTTTCGCTATTATTATTTAGTTTATGTAAAAATGCGAGTTTCAAAATCGGATATTCGCAGCAATTATTACATGCATTATCTGCATCTACTGCAAAATTGGTGGCATTGATGTCCAGACAGCCTTCTTTGGGTTCGTAGCAAGATGTAAGATTGAGATTGAGCGCAAGAAGCAAGCATAAGATGAGGGGATGGGGGGATTTAAAAGAATTGTACCATCGCATGATAACACCAAATTCCAACATTCCAACATTCCAACATTCCATCATTCCATTATTCCATTTCTTACCCATTCCGCTGCTGTTTCTCATATTCTTTCACAATCTTCTTAACAATTTGCTTCACTTGAGAGGAAAATTCTTTATTTAAAATCCAATTATAATATTGCTTATCGCGCGATAAAACTTCCGCGGCCGGTTGATTATTATATTTACCAAAATTAAAAACAATTACACCATTATGATCATAACGCAATTTCTGAGTTGCATCTACAAAACGTTGATCATTCGTGAATTCATGTAATTCCTGAATATTTTTCTTGATTGGTGCTTTTTGTACATTGCCATCTTCATCCAGATAATCCACTCCTTTGTAGCGTTCCAATTGTCCTTTGAATACTTCCACCGTAGCGCGCACATCGGCCATCGCATCGTGAGCATCTTCCATATCCTGATCGCAATAAAATTTGAGCGCAGCCTTGAGTGTGCGGGGTTCCATTTTATAAAAGATCCTTTGAATGTCAATAGTCCGGCGGCGACTCATATCAAATTCGATCCCTACTCTGGCAAATTCTTCCATCAACATCGGCACGTCGAAACGATTGGAATTATAGCCCGCAATATCAGCATTGCCAATAAAATCAAAGATTTTCTGTGCTACTTGCTGGAAGGTAGGCTTCTTGGCCACGTCTTTAGGCAGGATTCCATGCACCTGCATCGCCTCTTCAGAAATCGGAATCCCAGGATTAATAATCATATTCAACTCCTCCGCTTGGCGTCCATCAGCAAAATACTTGATAATCCCGATCTGCAAAATGCGGTCGCGGATTACATTTAAGCCAGTAGCTTCCAAATCCATAAAACAGAGGTCACGGTCTAATTTGATATCCATTTTTTTGGTGTTATGATTCGGGGTATTTTGGTGTTATGGTGTTTTAGTATTCTCAAAGCACTTAGTTTCTTAGTCTTCAAGTCTTATTACCTTCTACTCCCTACCTTTTTCAAACAAAGATGCTAATTCCGAAGTATATTTCACACTCATGCCGCCGTCAGGTGTACCATAAATAAAATAAGCTTCTACTTCGGGCAGTTGGGTTGCCATTTCATACGCCTTGTCAATGCCCATTACCATGAACGCTGTAGCCCAGGCATCCGCTGTGATGCAATTTTCTGAAAAAACCGAAGCGCTCAACAAAGTATTGCGTTCTGGAAAGCCGGTTTTGGGATTAATGGTATGACTATATTTAACGCCGTTCGCATCATAGAAATTGCGATAATTCCCGGAGGTAGAAATCGTCCAATCTTTTAGTTCAACCGTTGCTTGAATCTCATTTTTGGGAGCGCCCTCTTTCGGTACATTGATGCCAATATTCCAAATCGCGCCATGAGCATTCACGCCGCGTGCGCGTTGCTCGCCCCCAATGTCCACGAGGTAATTTTTAATGCCCTTTGCCTCCAGCAATCCTCCAAGCGTATCAATCGCATAACCAGTAGCAATGCCGCTAAAATCAAGCTGTACGCTGGGTTTTATCTTTTTCAAAAAACCTTCATCCAAGGATACTTTATCCATTCCAACAAAAGCGATCAAAGAATCAATTTTCATACTATCCACCTGCGTGACAGGCTTTTTTTCGGTATAACCGAATCCCCAATAATTGACCAAAGGCATCACCGTAGGGTCAAACGCGCCACCTGATTGCGCGCAGACTTCTCTGGCTTTTAAAAAATTGCCCAGAAAATGGGCTTTGCCATTCACATCAATCCCCATTTCTGACTGGTTAAATTGTGAAATGGTGGAAGTCGGAATATACGTCGAAACCTCATCATTTATCTCTATCAGTAAGCGTTCTACTTCTTCCTGCAAATTGCGGCCCAAGCTATCATCATAAGTAATTTTATAATACGTACCCATCGTTTTGCCTTCAAAAGAAATATATGCTTTTTGCGTTTCCTTTGACTCGTTTTTGCAAGCGATAACCAAGAACGAAAGTGAAAAAAAGATCAGGAATTTTTGCATTTGAAATTTGAGATTTTGCGGTTTTAAATTTTTTGAAACCTTGCCTACAAATGTCAAAAGTAAGGATTTTTCGCTACCTGCCTGGCTGAATAGACAAACTTTAGAAAATGTTTAAAACTTTTCTCATTTTCGGGCCAAATCCGAATGGAATGAATACAATCAATGAAAATGTGGCAGATTTTGAAAACCCGCCACATTCATTTAATCGAATTCTTTGGCTGGCTTCAATTTTATTAATCGTAGGCTTATTGCTCAATTTGGGCATTCAGCCTATATTCCTGGAAGAGCCGCGCCGGGCCTTGGTCGCGATGGAAATGGCGGAGCGTGGGAATTGGTGGATTCCTTATCAATTGGGCGAATTTTATTATAATAAGCCTCCTGTTTTTAATTGGATTGTACTCATTTTTGCTAAATTATTTAATGATTTTTCGGAATTGGCACAGCGATTGCCAACGGTATTATCATTAATCGGAATAGGGTTATTAATTTTTTTTTACGGAAGGCGCTATGTAAATACCCAATTAGCCTGGCTTTCAGCCTTATTATTTACTATAAGCGGCGGCATTTTGTTCTTTTTTGCTACTATTGGTGAAATTGATTTATTTTATACCCTTATTACATTGGCCGGTATTTTACCAATTTTTTATTATTATCAAAAAGGAAAATTTTATCAACTTTTTCTCTGGGTTTATTTTTTTGGCGCGATCGGTACGCTCACCAAAGGTTTGTCATCCATTATATTTATTGGCTTTTCGCTTCTGGCTTGGTTTTTATATAAAAAAGAATTTAAAAGATTATTTCATTTGCCGCATTTTGTCGGCGTCGGAATTTATATCATAATTGTCGGCGGATATTTACTCATTTATGCTCAATATAATTCCTTGTATGAATATTTAGAAACGCTTTGGACACAGTCGAGCGAGCGAACTGTTATTGACAAGGGCTTCGCACCATTGCTGGGGCATATTTTTCAATTTCCGCTGGATTTAATTAAAGATACCTTACCAGGTTCATTATTATTATTATTTACTATTCGTAAAAATTTTTGGAAAACTATTCTAAAAAATGAATTTATCGTTTTTTCATTACTTATGTTAGTCGCCAATATCCTGATTTATTGGGCTTCGCCGGGCGCAAAGCAGCGTTATATTTATCCTTTATATCCTTTCTTTATCATAATTTTAGTGTATTGTTGGCAATATCGACATGAACTAAATAACTGGCGTAATAAAACTTTTCGCATTATTAGCGGAGTGATGATAGGACTGTTAGCGATTGGCTCGTTGGCATTGAATTTTGTGCCTGCTTTTCAATTCTTAAATTATTTACTACCGATTTCAATTGGAGCATTTATTACATTGAGTATCATTTTTTATTATTTTATAAAAAAGCCCAATTTTACATTGCCGATTTTAATTATAGCAACAGCCATGTGCCGAATTTTATTTGATTTGACGGTGCTTCCGCAAAGAGCTTATGACTCTGAGGCGCAACGCGACCGCGTGTTGGCGCAAGAATTTTATGAAATTGTTGGCGACAAACCATTATATATTTATGCGGATAATCGCATTTCATTTACTTCGGTATATTATTTGAACAGGCTTCGTAAAGAGACGCTCAAGCGTAATTATTTTATTATACCCGGCGCTTATTATTTTATTGAAAAAGACTGCCTGCCCTTGCCGCCAGCGGTTTTGATGGAGTTTAAATATGAAAAAAGAGATTATGTATTGGTGCAATTAAGTAATTGACCATGCATAATTGATCATTGACCGAAATATGCAATAAATAAAGTTATTCTTTTAAAATACCTTCTGCTTTTGCCTCTTCTTTTATTCCATGCAATTGCACCGGCTTTGTAGTAACTTTACGACGCAGGCGCATATTTAAAAATTCTACAAATAAAGAAAATGCTATTGCAAAATAAAGATAGCCTTTGGGAACTGCACCTATGTGTGCATCCGCAACCGTAAAGTCCGCTAAATGGGCACCTTCGGCGATCAGCATGAAACCAATGAGAATAAGGAATGCCAAGCCCAGCATCTGAATAGTCGGATGTTTATTTACAAAATTGCCAACAGGAACGGCAAACAACATCATAATTAACACCGAAATAACAACTGCAATAATCATAATGAGTAAAGCGCCGATCAAGCCATTGGTCATGCCTACAGCCGTCAAAATAGAATCGAATGAAAAAACGATATTAATAACGGTGATTTGAATAATTACATTGGTGAGGGTAGAATGCTTGTTTCTCTGGGCTTCCATTGTTTCATCCTGATGTGCGCCTTCTAATTTATGATGTATCTCGGTCGTGCTTTTATATAATAAAAATAATCCGCCAGCTATTAAAATCAGGCTTTGCCCAGAAAAACCACCATGTATCAGCGAGCCTTCTCCGCCAATATGAAACCAGGGTTCTTCCATTGCGACCAACACCGATACGCCGAATAACAAGGCAATACGCAATACCATCGCCAGGATCAAGCCAATATTCGTGGCGCGTGGGCGCTCGGCTTCGGGCAATTTATTAGAAGCAATCGAAATAAATATAATATTATCAATACCGAGTACTACTTCCAGGAAGGTAAGCGTCAAGAGGCTCATCCACACAGCAGCACTACCAAAATCAGGCATTACGAATTCCATTTGATACAGGCTTTTGCTTTGGCAATTTTACAAAATAGGATTGTAATATTATAATAATAAAGAAAAGTAAAGTTAAAAAACATCTCTCAATCAATAACCCAATCATTCAATAACTCAGTCATTCATCCAATAATTCCGGTCTTCGCTCTTGCGTTCGTTTCAAAGCTTGCTCGTAGCGCCATTCTTCGATTAGAGGAAAATTGCCAGAAAGCAGTATTTCCGGCACTTTCAGCCCCCTAAATTCTGCCGGACGCGTATAAACAGGAGGCGCGAGTAAATTATCCTGAAAAGAATCGAATAAAGCAGAGGTTTCATCATTCAAAACGCCAGGAATCAAGCGGCCAATGGCATCCACCACAACTGCGGCAGCTAACTCTCCACCTGAAAGCACATAGTCGCCAATGGAAATTTCCAATGTAATGTATTGTTCCCGAATACGCTCGTCCACACCTTTATAATGCCCACAAAGAATAATAAGGTTTTCCTTGATTGACAGGCGATTAGCTAATTTTTGATCAAATAATTTCCCGTCGGGGGTCATATAAATAATCTCATCATATGTGCGCTGCGCTTTGAGATTATCGATACAATTTGCCACGGGCTCTGCCATCAGCACCATGCCCGCGCCGCCACCAAATTGATAGTCATCCAATTGCTTATGCTTCCCGAGTCCATATTCACGAAGGTTGTGAACATTTACGTCCAACAAACCACGTTCTCTGGCTCGCTTGAGAATGGAATGCTGAAAAGGGCTTTCCAATAATTCAGGTACGACGGATATGATGTCGATTCGCATTATTCTTTAGATTTTTAGAGGTCAGAAGAGAGCGGTCAGATTAGTTGTAATCTGTTTTTAAAGCCAATTATCATTTTACTTAATTCAGTAGCTTCCAAAATAACGGATTCAATTTCATCTATATTTATAAAGTATAAATAGTTTTGACCAACGCACGTGACTTTATCCAAATCTGTAAATTTTTGAAATTATGCTTTATGGTGCAAATCTGTTTTCAATCAAATTTTTTTCTATACGACTTCTAGTCTCCTTATTCCGACGTCCAATCAAAAAATTAATCACAAAATGTAACCATTAACAAGGATTTAAGTTACGATAGGTTGACAAATAACGCTAAATATCCTTATTTTGTAAGCAAGCATCTTTAAAGCTTTTTAGCTGTTTGCCGAGTCTTTATTTTAGATAAATCCAAAACTATCCCGACTATGAAAAACAACCTCCGCGCTGCTACCTGGATTATTGCTTCCCTAAGCCTGTTACTGGGCTTTAGCATTGGACAAATCCAGCGTCAATACTGGAAAATTCAAGATTTGCAATCAGAATTGGAGCCAGATTTTGAGGATGAAGTATATGATTTTGAATTCGATTATGATGTTGATATTGATGTCGATGTCGAGCCAGCGATTGAAGAACATTGGCATCAATCTGGAGAAAATGGGATTATTCGATTTGAAATGAGAAATAAATGCGACGAGTTGCGTGCCAAACGAGACGAATTACACGCGCTCCGGGAGCATTGGCAAGCAGCGCGAGAAGCGCAGCTGCATCAGCTTGAATTAGAAAGGGAACAAGAACGCGCCGCACGTCAGCGTGTGATTATCATTCGATAATAAGCAAAAGATTTCCGAAATGTAAATATTTCGGAAATCTTTATTTATTATTAATTGATTTTCAGTAATTCTACTTCAAAAACAAGCGTTGAATAAGGCCCGATTTGCCCCCCTGCGCCACGCTCGCCATAGCCCAATTCATAAGGAATAAATAATTTCCATTTAGCACCTAGCGGCATTAATTGCAGGGCTTCTACCCATCCTTGTATCACTTGCGTCACGCCAAAAGTAGCAGGTTGTCCGCGCTTCACAGAACTGTCAAACACAGTGCCATCCAGCAATGTGCCTTCGTAATGCACGGTTACTTTATCCTGAGCAGTAGGCTTTGGGCCATCCCCTGCGTTCAGCACCTCATATTGCAAGCCACTTGGCAAAGTGACCACGCCTGAGCGTTTTGCATTATCATCCAGGAATTTTTTGCCCTCGGCAATAACACTCTCGTATTGTTGTGCCTGCTTTGATTGCATATAATTGGTTACCATTTGATTGCATTCATCAAGGGTAAATTGCAAAGCATTGCTTTTCAGCACATCTTCAAAACCTTTCACCAGCGAAGCCGCATCAACTTTGTCAAAGCCTTGCTGTTTCAAATTCTGAGCCATCAAAACGCCCAAACTGTAACTAACTGAATCCATTTTTATAGTCGAATTTTGCGCCGAAACGGCAGTCATAAAAATTGAAATTACAAAAAACGCGAAAGTAAGCCTTTTCATAGAAAACAAGTAATTTTATGAATAATCAGTCCAAAATAATCAATAGTAAATGATTCATAATAAATAATTAATGATCCTCACCCCAACGATACGTTTTCAAATCAAAACCCGTCAAATCCAATACACGATCCACGACCGTAGCCGCCAGTTCTTCAATGGTTTTAGGCTTGCTGTAAAACGATGGTGTAGCCGGACAAATGATGCCGCCTGCTTCGGTCACCGTTTTCATATTATTAATATGAATCAAGTTATAAGGGGTATCGCGTATCACCAGGATTAAACGTCGTCTTTCCTTTAATATTACATCGGCAGCGCGGGTGGTTAAATCATTGGAAACGCCAGTAGCAATACGCCCCAGCAAGCCCATCGAGCAAGGACAAACAATCATCGTCTCATAACGCGCCGAACCGGAAGCAAAAGGCGCCATAAAATCATTTTTTTCATAAAAATCGAAAGGATATTGGTCAAAATCAGCGTTATCCAACTCGTATTGCCAGTTGAATTTGGCATTTTCACTCATCACTACACCTACCGCCTCGGTCTGGCTTTTCAATTGCAACAATCTGTCCAACAATACCTTAGCATAAATCGCTCCACTCGATCCACCGATGGCAACAACTATTTTTTTTCTTTTAATTGCGTTCATGTGTCGATGTATTCAAGTGTTCGTGTAAGTAAAAAGTGCTTTATTTTTCATATCCACCCGATAAACAATAACAGGTAACCATAGATTTCCATCGAAAGTTAAAGATTATTTAAAGCTTCCACCTTTTTTCATGCAAAAGCGTTCTTGCAAGTATATTTGAAATACTGTAATTTTATTCGCAAAAATCATAACAATGAAAAAGTTCCTGATCGGCGGCACGTTTGTTTTAATAGCGATCGTGGCTTATGCTTTTATTGTACCAAACACTAACATTTCCAATCCAATAACGGTTGCGGAGGATGAAATAAAATGGCTTACCTGGGATGAAGCAATCAAAGCAGCAGAGGAAAATCCGAAAAAAATATTCATTGATGTTTACACCGACTGGTGCGGCTGGTGCAAAAAAATGGATCAAACCACCTTCAAAGATGCTGCCGTAGTGAAATATATGAATGAAAATTTTTATGCGGTAAAGTTTGATGCGGAGCAAAAAGAAAATATCCAATACAAAGGCTATACCTTAAAGTTTATCGCTTCCGGCCGGCGCGGGGTGCATGAATTGGCTTATTCCTTACTCGACGGACGCTTGGGCTACCCTTCTTATGTATATCTTGATGAAAATCAAGATCGTATCACGATTTCTCCAGGTTTTAAAACAGCCGATTCATTTATAAAAGAGATAAAATGGATAGGTGGCGATCACTACAAAACGCAGACTTACGAAGAATTTAAAAGCAAAGCGGATTGAAATTAAAAATGTTATTGATTATCAGTTATTTAAGAGAGATAAGTTATCATAAATGACAGATAATTAATAACATTTTTACAATCTATCCAAAGATTCCGTCATTTCATTTAATTCTGCTCTAAGGCGTTCAGCGTCGTTGTAAGACGTACTTTCTACAATGCGGCGGGAAAGGTTTTCAATGGTATCCAAATGCAAAACTTCCATTTCCACGTTCGCTTTGAGTTCTTCCATTTGCGCAAGGTCTTCATAATGATGCTCTTGCAAGGATTTTAATTGCTCTTTCTTGATTTCTAATTCCTCCGACAACTCGTGGTGACGCAGCATTTGCTCTAATTTTCGGTGACAAGTTTCAAAGAAGGCTAACTTGGATTCGCGCAATTTTAATTCCGCACGAAAACTATTAATCAGGTTTTCTGTTTCTTTCAGAATGCGGGGCGACAAGTCTTGTGCAGAGTTTCGCTTTTTATTGAGTTCGGCGATACTGTTTTGAATATCTTCGATTTGTGCCTGATTACTTGCCATTTGTTGTTCGCATTGCGCCAAGCGCATCGCAATGACTCCTTCCACGCTTTCCAAATAAATCTTTCTTTTTTGTCGATCACGAAAATATTTCCATAAAAAATACGCGCCTACTCCTACCCCACCCAGCAGGGCCAAAGGAATAAACAGAAAGCGCAAGGCGACCAAAAATCGCATCGACAAGAGTAGAAAACCACCAAATAATAGCACATAAAGCCACCATTGGTTTTTTGAATGCTGTTCTTCCATTCTGGAAATTTACAAAAGCGCAAAAAAATATTTCAAGATTTAAACCCTTTTTTCTAATCGTTGTTCTAACCTCAATTTAGAATCGCTAATGTTTTTTGTTTGTTTATAGTTTAT
>JANRME010000343.1:0-4835 GCA_033761835.1 Saprospiraceae bacterium | reverse complement strand
CACCCCCGATGCCATGCGGCTTTTTGCAAAAACCAACGCTAACCATTTATAATTCTTAATTTTACAACAAAAGTATGATGAAAAACACTATCCTAATCCTTTTGATGTTTCTTTTTGCAAATATTTGCTTTGCTCAAAACGCAGAAGGCAAAGATTTTCAGGCAATTCGCATCGCCATGAATGAGCAAGAGCAAGCCTGGAATCGTGGCGATATTGACGCTTTTATGGAGCATTATTGGAAATCGGAAGACTTACAATTTATTGGTTCGGGTGGCCCAACTTATGGTTGGCAGACGACTCTGGAAAATTACAAAAAAAGATATCCCAACCGTGATGCAATGGGCAAGTTGCGTTTCGATATTATTCAAGTCAATCGCCGAAGCAAAAAAGTGGTCACCCTCTTAGGCAAATACACATTAGAACGTAAAAACGACCAACCAAGCGGTTTTTTTATTTTAGTTTGGCAAAAAATAAAAGGTAAATGGTTAATTGTAGTGGATCATACGAGTTAACTGGGGGCGGTAGTATTATGATGCTATAGTGTTTAATTATGTGCAACTAAACGCTGATGAATGATAAAACCGCGTTCCGCTTTTTCAGCCCATGGGAGATCGCCGCAGTCCAACGTACCATTTCCGCCACATTGCGTGGAAAGAATCACCCAGGTTCTTTCGGTTAGACCAATGCCTTCTGCATATTTTTCTTCCGCTTGACGAATATTAACATTCTCTTCATAATCAGCTAATTGTACCGTCACAATGCCTTTTTCGACGTTTGTATAGCGATATTCCCAATACAAAAATGGTTGAATATTTTCACCTGCTACGGGTATTTCAATTGATGAATCAAAAAAACGATTGCCATCCCAGCGTTCGTTTCTGTTAATCGGAAATATAAGTTTGATAAAACGCAAATTATTTTCATTGCGCAAAGCCTGTGTACGCGTGCGTTCCAGCGAAAAAACTTCTTTAATTTGCCAATTGACCGAATCATAACTTTCAAAACGTTCTGCCACGAACGCTGTATCACCAATATTATTTAGTCGCCAATCCGTGATTTCTTCTCGAAAAAATAAATGCACAGTGTCTACTTTTAGTCCCTCATCATCATAAATAATCGAATCCACCTGATAAATCCAGTATTTTCCTACTTGCAAAGGATAAAAATCATACCCCAAATCAGGACCAATAGCTTTTTCTTCGGTGCAAGCCACCAGTGCTAAAAACATTATTAACATTACAAATAGGGAATATTTCATGGATTTTATTTTATGATAAAAGCGAACTGGTGTAAATGATGCCACCGCCGATCACATCATCGCCTTCGTAAAATACGGCCGATTGCCCCGGCGCTACGCCTTTTACATTGGCATGGAATTCTACTTCTACCTTATCCTTGCTGATTTGACGCAAACTACTCAGTGCACCAGCATCTTTATAGCGAATTTTTGTCACGGCTTCCAAATTATCAGGAAGAACAGCATATTTCATCAAATTCACTTGCCCAACGCTCATGCCATTTCGGATCAATTCTTCTACCGATCCAAGCACAACCGTGTTGCTTTCCGGGCGGATTTCGGTGACGTACATTGGCTCGCCAAAAGCAATACCCAAGCCTTTTCTTTGCCCAATAGTGTAAAAAGGATACCCTGAATGGCTACCCAACACTTCTCCTTTCTTATTAACAAAAGTACCCCCAGCAACTTCTTCTTCTAAACCATTTATACGGCGTTTGAGAAAACCGCGATAATCATTATCCGGCACGAAACAAATTTCGTAACTCTCCGCTTTTTTAGACAGATCGACGTAACCCCAGTCATGCGCCATCTGGCGTACTTCTGGTTTTGTATAATTACCCAAAGGAAAGCGACTTCTTTGCATACATTCCTGACTCAGACCCCATAACACATACGATTGATCTTTATTGCGATCTTTGCTTCGAGTTATAAATTTACGATTATTTAGTTCATTTATTTGTGCATAATGTCCGGTTGCAATAAATTCACAATTCAATGCGTCCGCCCTCTTCAATAAAGCGCTCCACTTGATATGCGTATTACATAAAACACAAGGATTGGGCGTGCGGCCCGCTAAATATTCATCTACAAAATTATCAATCACATAATCACCGAATTCGTCTCTAATGTCAATAATAAAATGATGAAACCCCATATCTACCGCCACTTGCCGTGCATCATTGATAGAGTCGAGGCTGCAGCAACCTGTTTCTTTTTTAGATCCGCCGGAGGTAGCATAATCCCAAGTTTTCATGGTGATGCCGATTACTTCATAACCCTCCTGATGCAGCATCATCGCGGTGACGGTACTATCTATACCGCCACTCATCGCCACCAGAACTCGTCCATGCTTACTCATAATTACAACGATTTAAACCGGATTCAAAGTCCGGTGTTGTAAAATTGAAAATACTTTGCGAATACAAATTTGCACAAAAGAAGGTTCATTTTCAGGAAAAAATCACAAATGCTTAACATACAAAATGTGGCAAAAGCGATAAAAAAACTCGAGATTTGTATAGAACTTTGTCTTTAGATCAGCCATGATTAGTATGACAATTTCTGCCATCGGAGTTTTATTCATCTCTTGGATCGTCAGTTTTATAGGCTCACTTCCATTCGGTCCAATTAATCTTGTAATGATTGATACTACCCTCAAAAACAGCTTTCGATCTGGTATGTCTTTCGCTATTGCTGCGGCAATAGTGGAAATGGGCCAATCTTTGGTAGCATTGCATGGTAGTGTTTTTATTAATCAAGTAATTGTGAGTGGCCCTTGGTTCAAGGTTTTTGGATTTATTATTTTTTTGATACTTGGGCTCGCCTTTTTCTTTAAAAAAAATCAAGAGCATTCAAAAAAAGAACGCCGTTTTCAGGATAATCATTTCCTCAAAGGCTTTGTCGTCGCTTTTCTTAACCCACAAGCAATTCCTTTTTGGGTCATCATGCTTGCCGTTTTGCATTCGTCACAAATGATGAGTGTAGATGCGCACAGCCCTTGGGTACTGGTAATCGCCTTTCTGGTAGGTGCAGCCTTAGGAAAGCTTTGCGCGCTAATGCTTTTTGGCTTACTTAGTCAACGAATTATTTACCGGATGGCTATTATTCGTAGCAATCTCAACCGCATCATCGGCATTATTTTGATCGCTATCGGAATGTTTCAGGGAATTCTTGCACTTGCCACATAATCAATTCTTTGTTATAATCGTTGAACTATTGTTGCAGAATCGTAGATTTATGGGTAATTTTGGTTTTGTACCATTATTATACCATTATTTTTATTTAAAATTAGCTGATACTAATCTTGATTATCAAACGAAAAAACAAAATATCATGAAAAAGCCCTTTAAAGCAGGATTGATTACGGCGTGTTTCCTCCTTGTAAATATTGGATTTGTTCAATCGCAAGAATACGGGAAAGCGTCTTTTTATGATGATAGTTTCCAAGGCAGTCTTACGGCTTATGGTGTAAAATATGATAAAAATGAACTGACAGCATCCCATAAAATACATCCTTTCGGTACTATTTTGAGGGTAACTCGAGTGGATAATAAAAAATCGGTGGATGTAAAAGTGATTGATAAAGGGCCCTATTTGAAGGGCAGGGTAGTGGATTTGTCGAGGAGAGCAGCAGCAGCATTGGGTATGTTGGATGAGGGAGTGGCGGATGTAAGAATAGATGTCATTAAAAAGGCTAGCGGCGAAGTTGCAAATACCACAACGCCAAAGACAGATCAAATTCCTGCGGCTACTGAAAAGCGACCCGAAAACTATTCCGATGAAACAACACGCAATTCAACACCACAGAAGGTAGCAAATAATTCTGCTGCAAAAGAGACACCGAAAGAAGCTGTTGCGCTTACCGAAAAAAAAGCAAACACGCCTCAAAAGCTTGCTACAACTAAAGATAAGCAAACCTCAAAAGTGAAATTGGTAGGAAAGGATTATGCTCCTTATGATCTCTACCAAATTCAATTGTTGCGCCCTGCCAAAAAAGGTTATGGGGTGCAAGTGGCTTCGCTCATCAGTTATGAGAATGTATTGCGACAAGTAGCTGATTTACAGGCTAAATCATTTGATACTATTTTGATGAGTGTGGAAAAGGGAAAAGATACAAAGCCTGTTTATAAGATTATTCTTGGAAATTATACAAATGAAGCTCAAGCGGAGAGTTATAAAAAAGATCTCAAGCGGCGCTACAAAATTGATGGGTTTGTTGTGGATTTAAGTACCACGCAGTATTAAATATAGATGAATCTTATTATAGATAGTGGGGCTACTAAAGCAAAATGGGCTTTGAGTGAAATCGGAGAAGCAGTTCAACAGGTTTATACACAAGGATTGCACCCTTTGTTGATGCCTGAGGAAACGATGCGTTTATTGATGCAAGAGGCTCAATTAAAAGGGATTACGCCTTCAGAAAATATATTTTACTACGGAACGGGCTGCAAATCTGAAGACGCGCGTCGGCGCATTCACGCGATTTTACAAGAAAGTTTCCCTACGGCTACAAGGGTGGAGGTAGATACCGATGTGTTTGGCGCGGCAAGAGCTTTATGCCAACACGATCCAGGTATTGCTTGCATCTTGGGTACGGGTTCTAATTCTTGTTTTTATGATGGCGAACGCATCTTAGCGAATAAGGGCGGTCATGGCTTTATCTTAGGAGACGAAGGTAGCGGCGCTGCATTAGGCAAGCAGTTGATGGCTGATTTAAAAGCGGAGTTAGAGCAAAATCCGAACTTCTTCGGGCTGCCGATCAACGACATTTTGACTATTGACGGCGTCCGCGCCAATTTCGATCAAGGCTTCTTCCTGA
>JANRME010000342.1:0-3150 GCA_033761835.1 Saprospiraceae bacterium | reverse complement strand
GTTGTTGAGGATGAAATATTTGCCAAAAGCCGTCGCGTCGCCACCAGGTGAGTTGACGTTTGGCGTAGTTGCGTGAGTTTTGCTTGATTTTTTCAACCGCTTCTTCCAAAGATATTTTTCCATCCAAATAATCAAATAATTCCTGATAACCAACAGTTTGTAGTGTAGTAAGGTTTCGATACGGATATAAAGATTTAACTTCATTTAATAATCCTTTTTCCATCATATCGTCCACCCGCTGATTGATACGTTCGTATAATGCTTCCCTTGGCAAATCCAATTGAATGTAAATAGGAATAAAATTTCTGGGCGTTGATTGCGCTTTGCGAAAAGCTGAAAATGGCTGCCCGCTTGCAATGCAAACTTCCAAAGCCCGAATCAGGCGATGCGGATTTTGCTGATCGACGATTTCAAAATAATCGGGATCGGCTTTTTGAATGGCGTCTTGCAACCCTTGCAATCCTTGCCCCGCATAGAGTTGGCGCACTTCCTGGCGAATGTTTTCCGGCACATCCGGGAATTGATCCAAGCCCTCACACAAAGCTTTGATATACAAACCAGAACCACCAACCGCTACTATTATATCGTGTTTTTGATATATATTTTCCAGCAAAGCCAGGGCATCTTTTTCAAAATCACCAACATTATACGTATCAAAAATGCTATGACTATCAATAAAATGATGCGGAATGCCTTGCCTTTCCTCGATCCTTGGCTTGGCTGTGCCGATATTCATTTCTCTGAAAAACTGTCGGCTATCACAAGAAAGAATTTCAGAATTAAAATGCTTGGCCACCTCCACAGCAAAAGCCGTCTTGCCGCTGGCAGTAGGGCCGCCAATCACGATGAGGTGTTTTTGTTTGTTCATGCGGCCAAATTATAAAATTGATTTTGGAATAAAACATAACAGATTTGCAATAAATTCTTCAGGAATGCCTTCGGTACTGCGAGCAATTGATAAATTTGCCTTTTAAAGACTTTTTAGTACATAAAAATATGCTGTATTCGATTGTTCGACCCATTGCTACGCTTGGTATCCGCATTTTTTATCGGAAGATTTATCTTTCTAATGTCCAGCATATTCCAAGGAATAAGCCTGTTATCTTAGCTGCTAATCATCCTACGGGCTTTATGGAGCCTTGTATCCTGGCTTGTCATTTGGATCGACCCTTGTATTATCTGGTGCGGGGCGATTTTTTCAAAAAACCGTTATATCGCAGTTTATTACAATCCTTGCATATGCTGCCGGTATATCGTGTAAAAGATGGCGGGCTTTCGGTGGTCAAAAATAATTATGAAACTTTTGATAATTGTTATAATGCTTTGCGCGAAAACAAAACGATGATGATTCTTGCCGAAGGCAGCGCCGAGCATGAAAAACGCCTTCGCCCACTCAAAAAAGGCACAGGCCGCGTGGCGCTTGGCACTTTGGAGCGCTATCCTGATCTGGAGGATGTTTATATCGTGCCGGTTGGCGTTAATTATACGTATGCGGAATTTCCAAGAAGCGAAGTAATGATTGACTTTGGCGAACCTATCTCTGCTCGGAAATTTCTTTCTACTTATAAACAAAACCAGAATCAGGCGATTAATGATTTGACCGATGAACTCAGCAAGCGCATGGCGGAGCGCATTGTGATTATCGAACATAAGAGCGACGAGCAATTAACCGAATATTTATTGCAAATGGATCGCACGAAGCGCCCAATTCCTGTTTTTCCAATTGTAGGACATCAAAGAGAACCTTTAGAGGCGGAGAAACGCATAGCAAATGCCGTGAATGCATTGCCTGAAGATAATAAAACGGACTTGCTAAATAAAACAAAAACTTATTTCAAGCAATTACACAAAATCGGTGTAAATGATGCTGTTTTATTACAAGGTAAAAAAAATCCTTTATTATCTGGATTGCTCTTATTGATTGGGCTACCTATTTTTGTCATTGGATTTTTATTGAATGCTTTACCGATTGTAATTGCCAATGCACTCATGCAAAAGCGGGTGCGCAGGCCCGAATTCAAAGCCCCTGTCTTGTGGGCAATTTCTCTAGGTACTTACTTGATTTGGTGGCTTTTATGGTTGATTTTATTGCTTATATTTACACCTTTGATCGGATTATTATGGCTTATTATAATGCCCATTTTAGGTTATGCCGCCATTTTATATATTGAATATTATAAAAAAGTTCGACAGCAACTCAAACTAAATAAGCTAAATAAAAAGCAATACCAAGAATTAAGCGACTTGCGGGAACAAATTATAAATAGTTTTACAGCGCAAACAAGCAATAATCAATGAGAAATAAAGGAAAATCAATACTTATTTCGCTTGCCTCGACGACACTTATGCTCGCGTTTTTCACTTTACAGGCAAAGGAGCTTCCGCCGAATGCCCAAAAAGTTTACACGGGTATTTACTTAATGAATTTATATGATTTGAATGTAGATGAATTCTCTTTTTACGCTGATTTTTATATTTGGTTCAAATGGAAAGGCGATCGCGACCCTACAAATATTGAGTTTGTGAATGCAGTAGAAAAATGGGGATTTACAGAAGAAATATTTCATGAAGAACCTTTAACATTGCCAGATGGCTATCATTATAATGGAATGCGGGTAGAGGGGCGATTTTATCATTCTTTTATATTGGATGATTTTCCCTTGGATCAACATAATTTAGATATTCGCATCGAGAGTGTAGAATTTCCGCTGGATTCTTTAGTGTATATTCCTGATACGAGTACGGTTTTCTTTCGCAAAGATTTACTTATTCCTGGATGGGAAATAGGTGGCGCAGATATACTTACGAATGAAAATTATTATAATACAAACTTCGGCGAACCCGGCCGTAGCGGTGCGGCTTTTAGCAATTTTACATTTCATTTAAATATTAATCGCCCATTTAGTTATTTTGGATTGAAATTGATGCTGCCGCTACTGGTGGTGATAATGGCAAGTTTAGGCGGATTATTTGTTCATCCTAATTACATTGATGCCCGTATTTCCTTGCCGATTGGTGGCCTTTTGAGTTGTGTTTTTTTACAACAAGCTTATAGCGATGCCTTGCCCGATGTAGGTGAAATGGTGCTGATGGATCGAATTTATTGATCATGGCTTGCTCAGCAAATAATTTAGAAGTCGTAAAATTACT
>JANRME010000341.1:0-2310 GCA_033761835.1 Saprospiraceae bacterium | reverse complement strand
TAATGTCCAAAGCAATATTAAATAATTCGCTGGAACCATCTTTGTAAGTTACCAATACGTCTATCGGCATTGGCATCAGGCTATTATTTTCTAAAATAATTTTGGTATCATTACCATTAGCCTCGACCGACTGTACGCCGTAGTCAATTCCTCTTGTGGTATATACGAAATATTCTTTATACCAATCCAATTCCAAGCCCGATTCCATTTCAAAAATACGAATAAAATCGTTAGCATTGGGATGCTTGAACTTCCAGGTATCAAAATACCGCTTCATACTTTTTTGAAAATGTGCTTTGCCGACTATGTATTGCAATTGATTCAGAAAGACAGCCCCTTTGTTGTAAGCAGCAATGCCATAAGCAGTATTGGTATAAAAATGGTCGGCGTGCGTGGAAAGCGGTTCTTCTATACCACTCAAGGCAATTTGCCGATAACCCTCATAAGTAGCACGGTAGGGCTCATCGATTACTTTTTCATTCAAAGCACCTGTAATACGAAGATAATTTTTGGTTTCTTCTTCTACAAACTCAGTAAAACCTTCATCCATCCAAGCATAAAGACTTTCGTTGGTTCCCAAAACACCTTGATACCAACTATGCACCATTTCATGTATAGAAGTACCTATAATACTGCCAAGACCGCGTTCGCCCGTAACCAGCGTACTCATTGGATATTCCATACCGCCATCGCCGCCTTGCACGAATGAAAATTGCTTATAAGGATATTGACCGTAAGTTTTATTGAGATAATCGAATGCTTTATCCATTACTTTAGGGAGGGCGGCCCAATTCGCTTCGGTTCTTTTATTTTTTTGATAAAAAAAGTGCAAAACCAATCCATCATCTCGAACCAATTTATCGTGGGTATAATCTGGGTCAGCGGCCCACATAAAGTCATGAACATCAGGCGCTATGAAATGCCAGGTGAGTTTATCTCCTTTAGCATTGACGGGCTTGTCGGTGTAACCGTGACCAATTTCCTCCGGGTTTTGCAAATAACCAGTGCCCCCAATTGTGAATTTTTTATCAATCGTGATTTTCACATCAAAATCGCCCCAAATGCCGTAAAATTCGCGGCCAATATAAGGATTGGCGTGCCAACCCTGATAATCGTATTCGCACATTTTAGGATACCACTGCGCCATGGAATAGGCAATACCTTCGGCATTATCGCGTCCCATCCGGCGGATTTGAACAGGGATTTGGGCATCCCATTCCATCTCAAAAATAGTAGAAGTATTTGGCAGAATAGGTTGATTTAGAGACACTTCTAAAATTGTACCTTCCACTTCATATTTTACAGAACTACCATTTTGCTCGAGCGATTTGATTTTTTCATAACCAATTTCATTCGGTTTAAAATGAAGAATACGACTTCCTACCCTATAATCGGGATCGGCAATCGTGCGCGAACGCACATCCATCGCGCTACCTGGTTGAAATGCATTGAGATATAGATGATAAAAAACTTTATGAAGGGTATCAGGAGAATTATTGATATACACCAATTTTTGCTTACCTTGGTATTGGTGCTTGGTCACATCAAAATCAATTTCCATTTGATAAGAAGCACGCTGCTGCCAGCGATCGGCCTGAGCAAAAATTTGGATAGAAAAAAACAAGGATAACAGGAATAAAATAAAAAATGGTACTTTCATTGAATAAAAATATTTGGTCTAAAATGTAAATTCTACAATCTGTTTCGCCCAAAAATAAACATTGATCCTGGGATTTTGGGACATCGAAAATAGAGCTTCCTGTATTTGATCCTGGCAAAAAATTCTTTCGCATTGAAAAACAAAGGTTTGCGAGCGCTTGTTCAATAAACTAAGAATTGAGAATTAGCAATTATTGGCAAATCCGTTGCATTTACTTTAACTTTGTGGCTAAGGTTTTAATCAAAAATGAATCCGTGATGAGCAAAAAAATAAACATTAGAGTAGGCATCTTAGCATTGATGATCTTCGCAGCAGCCTTGAGCCGCTTATTGCCACACCCATACAACTTTACACCGATCAGCGCGATGGGACTATTTGGTGCAGCTTACTTCAGCAAGCGTTGGTTAGCATTTGTTGTGCCGTTCCTTGCCATGTGGGTCAGTGATTTGATGCTCGATAATGTCGTTTATTCCCAATATTATGATGGTTTCCAATGGTTTGGACACACCTGGGTGTACATCAGCTTTGCGTTAATTGTAGCATTAGGATTTGTTCTTTTGCGTAAAATAAACATTATCAATGCACTACTGGCAAGTTTATCTGCCTCAGCGATTTTCTTTTTGGTGACCAATTTCGCGGTATGGCTGGGT
>JANRME010000340.1:0-12589 GCA_033761835.1 Saprospiraceae bacterium | reverse complement strand
TCAGGAAGGGCGCTTTTGTTTTTATGTAATACTTTTATAAATACCTTTGATATTAAAACCATTCGCTCAAAAAAACATAACTAATTGTCTATTAGTTATTTACCATCAAATTATCCACTTCCTACCTCTCACTTCCAACTTCCCACTTGGTAATGGCGTATCTGTTTCCTATTTTTGTAGAAGCATACAAACAATTGTTCGTCACCAATTTCTATATAGAAATGTATCCCGACTTGTCATACTTCTTGCACGCCATTTTTGGAATCCCACCGGATAATTGGGCCGCTATTTTCAAAACCTTTGGTTTGTTTCTGGTTTTAGCAATTCTGGGGAGCGCGTATTTGCTGTATATCGAGCTGAAACGAAAAGCGCAGGATGGCCTGTTCAAACCCGAAAAAGTAAAAGTGGAAGAGAACAAGCCTGCCACCGTCTGGGATTTGGTATCCAATGCTATTTTCGGATTTATTCTGGGTTTTAAATTGGTTTATATCATTCAACATTTTGTTGAATTTCAATTAGATGCTGCGAGTGTTGTGCTTTCGTTGAAAGGCAGTTGGTTGGGGGGTATACTCGGAGCGTCTTTTTTCGCGGGGTTTCGCTATTGGGAATCGCAACAACATAAAAAGAAAGAACTCAAGGTCTATGTCAAAGATGTGTATCCGCATCATCATATCGGCGATATCACGATTATAGCAGCAGTAGCTGGTGTGATTGGAGCGAAGATTTTTGATGTATTAGAACATTTGCCCGATTTTTTTGAAGACCCTTTAGGCACGCTGCTTTCCGGCGGCGGTTTAGCAATTTATGGCGGGCTAATTGTCGGTTTTTTCTCTGTTTTCTTTTATTTGAAGCGCAAAAAAATTCCACCCATCCACGTCATGGATGCGGTCGCTCCGGCACTCATCATTGGCTATGGCATTGGGCGCTTAGGGTGTCAGTTCTCCGGCGATGGTGATTGGGGCATTATAGCAGCAACGCAGCCTGGCTGGTGGTTTTTGCCTGATTGGCTTTGGGCTTTTGATTATCCGCATCATGTGCTGAATACATTACGCACTGATCCTGTGCCCAGTATCCCGATTGAAGGCTGTACTTGGGAATATTGTATGAAACTCTCCAAGCCTGTTTATCCTACTCCGATTTATGAAACGTTTATGGCCTTCCTTATCGGTGGTGTTTTGTGGCTGTTGCGCAAGCCTTTGCAAGTGATTCCAGGTATGTTATTTTTTCTTTATTTGATTCTAAATGGTGTGGAGCGCTTTTTCATCGAAAAAATTCGAGTGAATATCAAATACTCCAATTTTGGTATCGAATATACACAAGCGGAGTTGATTGCGGTGGGGTTAGTATTGGCCGGCATTATAGGGTGTATTGTTCTTTGGCGAAAGCGTAAAAAATTGTGATGGTTGTTATTGGTTATCTGAGGTTCTTGTTTTTTCTCGGTTTTGCTTGTTGTATTGAAATGTATAAAATATTTCTCAATTTGTAACATCTTCTTTTACCATACATTTCAAGGATTTTCAAAAAGTAAGCCTTCTTCACTTTAAAAGAAGAAATAAAACCCGCCAACAATAGAAAAACGATTTGCTTGAGGATTATCAAGATAATTCAAGCGCCAGACCGCATCTACTCGGATGATTTTCAAGATATTTTCAATACCGATGCCCGCTTCCATGTAGGGCTCGCGCGAGGGCGCACGAAAACCATTGTAATTCTCGCTTTCGCTGGGATTGAATAAATTGAGTTGATTTGCGGTAAGATTTTCATCTGAAATGCTGCCGATCACGGCTTTAAAGCTTGCCACTTCTCTCCATTTCAACTTTCTAAAAAGTGGAACTTTATTAAAAAAGAAACCATCGAAGTGATGTTCTAAAACTAACTGCGCGTAGGTGTCACTGGCAAATTCGTAGCGATTCATTGTATTAAAAATACCACGTGCCATAAAAAATCCTTCGTTGCCAGGGTGTACTTCCATCAGCAAAAACGGAACTTTGCCAAAAACCTTACCTGCCTTAAAGCGATAAGCCAACCAACCAACTGGATTGATATTGACATAGTGGCGGTAGCTGAATGAAAGTTTGTGATAACTATAATCCCCGCCCAGCAATCCATTGACGCCCAGTCCGTATTGCAATTCAATAATCGGATGCTTCGTACCTGCGCTTACTCGTTCGAAATTGCCATCGAGTACAATTTCATCATAAGCAAAGCGCGTTTTGAAAATAAATTCGGTCGTAGAAATCGTAGTATCAGGGCTCGACGGCGCCTCGGGGTCATTCAAATAGGCATAGTTGAAGCCACTCTCAGGGATACCACCGTAAGGATCCATATCGCGTTTGAGCAAGGTAATTCTATTAGAAAAGCCCTTATTCCAGTAGCGTTCGTAGTAAAGTTTGCCTTCTTCTACCCGAATGAGTTTCATCGGAATATTGCGCCGCAATGTCCCCGAAAAAAAGTCGCTTTCCACAAAATCCTCGCTGCTTTCACTATTCAAACTGATGTCATTTTTATAAGCACCACCCAGCACCATACGCGGATACTTATTCATCACCCACATAAAATCTCCACCATATTTAAATTCTTCATCCTTAGTACCGTAAGCTATATACCCACCAAGACGCAGGTCTTTATTAAAATTAGTACTGGTACGCACTCCTAAGCGAAAGCGATTGCCTTCTATGGGATTGATGCTATAAACCGAGGCATAAGGGCCCAATTCCAAAGAGCCGGTGATAAAATAACCGTTAACAATGATTTCAATAATCTGGGTGTAGGTTTTGTAGGCTGGCACATTTTTGATGCTGTCCACCATCGCGTACACGGTCGCTTCGGTTTTGCTGAGCGGCACGTGGCGGGCTTTTGCCCAAAATTCTTCACTATCCACAAAGTTCGGGTCTCGCAAATTATCCTCAGGGCTAGTTTTTTGGAATTGTGTTTTGGTTTGATCGTGATTGACCACAAAATTGCGCAAAGTCTCAGTGCGCCGCCCAATTACACCAGGTACTTTTTCTGCTGGGGCAAAATCTACAATCATCTTTTGGGTTACTGGCAGCCAAACATTATTATTCGGTTTAAATTCCTGGTAAATAATGATTCGTTTTACAAGATTAATATTTACATCAGGGCTCATGCGCATATTTACACGCTCGATGGCGAATGTGCTATCTTCTACCCAGAAATCGCCGTAAAACGTGGTTTCTTGCTTTCGTTTGGGTTTAAATTTTAGTTGGAAACGCAACTTCCCATCCACCACTGTGCTATCCATGATATAATATTCATAATAACCCAACCCCCCATTGGCAAAAGGACTGATAAAACCTTTTTCCAGCACATAAATCCAATTATCATAAATACTAAATGGCGCGTGAATTTTTTTGATGTATTCTACCAATGTCGGATTGTCTGTACCGGAAGTGCGCTGTGCTCGAATGATATTTTTCGGATTGCCTTCGCCTTTTACATAATAAACATCTTCCAGGACTTCGTTGATATACATCGGTAGAAAAGGCTTTTCGTCGGAAGTGCTATCAATATTTTCAAAAACAAACTCGAAAGGCTTGAGTAGCTTGCTATTGCGCAGTTTTTCGTCAATATTCTCCAAGTCCAATTCTACTTTGGCATAACGCTCATATTGGAAGGCTTCCAACGCTTCGATGCGGTTCTTATCTTTATTTTCAATAATACCTCTTACAATACGATTGGCAGGATTTTCACCGGCAAGTACCACAATTTCCTGTAAATCAAATTGGGAAGAGGGCAAATAGAAATCTACTGTTTGCTCAGCTTCTCGCGTCAAAGGCTTGCTTATAATCTGATAGCCTAAGGCCGAAGCAGTCAATGAATCGTGCCAAACCTCCGTCTTAATTTCAAAATAACCATCCAGATCAGTAGGCACACCAATAGTGGTACCAGCAAAATAAACATTGCTAAAAGGCAAGCCCTCCTTGGTATCAGCATCAAGCACGCGTCCTTTAATGGTGTAGGTTTGCGACCAACCCAGCGTAGCGGTAAGCAAAAAAATAAGCAAGCATAAACAGCGACTCTTAGTCATAGGTATTCCTGTTTTCGCGGTTTTCCGGTTAGAGGCTAAAGCTTTTATATTTTGACGCAAAATATTCGGTTTGTCACCTTTATATTATATTTATCTTTGTCCATATCTAAAGTACGAGTCATTCCCCGATTACGATGCCAGATTTATTGTCATATTTTGACAAAACCACGATTGAAGCAGGTTGCGACGAAGCTGGTCGGGGCTGTTTGGCCGGCCCTGTCTTCGCGGCAGCGGTCATTTTACCTCCATATTTTACTCATCCGTTGATTCAAGATTCTAAAAAACTCACTGAAACACAACGCAATGAAGCCCGCAAAGTTGTAGAAGCCGAAGCCTTAGCCTGGGCGGTTGCCAACGTATCGCCGGAAGAAATTGACCGAATCAATATTTTGCAAGCTTCCTTCGAGGCGATGCATCGGGCGATTGCGCAACTTTCCATCGAGCCTACGCTTTTGTTGATTGATGGCAATCGGTTCAAGCCTTTCGGCAATATTTCGCATCATTGTATTATCAAAGGCGATAGTAAATATGCTGCTATTGCTGCTGCTTCGATCCTTGCTAAAACACACCGCGACGCATATATGATGCAAATTGCTGATGCTTACCCCCAGTACGATTGGACCAACAACAAAGGTTATCCGACAAAAAGACATCGCGAAGCGATTAAAACACACGGTGCGACCGTGCATCATCGGCACTCGTTTCGATTATTCCTGGAGTATGTGCAAGGGAAGCTTTTTTGAGAAATCGGAAGTCGGAATTGGGAAATCGGAATAGTCTGATATCCGTGATCTCTGTTCCCTCATCTTACAAAAAAGGATTATGCAATCGCTCAAAACCAATGCTGGTGCTGAATCCGTGGCCAGGATAGACTTGTACGCCATCTCCAAGTGGCAATAATTTTTGGGTAATGCTCTCAATCAACGTGTCATAATCGCCGCCCGGCAAATCCGTTCGTCCGATGCTACCGTAAAAAAGGACATCACCGGCGATTAAAAAGTTGTGTTCCTTGCAAAAAAAGCAAAGACTCGCAGGCGAATGCCCGGGTGTAAGAATCGCTTCGAGTTTGGTATTACCAAATTCAATAATATCAGCTTCTTCAATGAAGCCGCCAGGTGCAGGCGATAGCTCAGGATAAGACACACCGTACAGCATCGCCGCCTGGGGGGCGCGTTCGAGTACAGGAATTTCGCCAGAATGTATTTCAAGCGACAAACCGTATTTTTCTGTCACAAAGCGATTCCCAAAAATATGATCGAGATGGCAATGCGTATTGATGAGGCGCACAGGCTTGAGTTCCAAGCGTTGTATCGTGTTTGCCAGTTCATTTTTTTCTGCCTGATCGTAGCAGCCAGGATCAAAGATGATACACTCTTTAGTGTCGTCGTATAGCAAATACGTGTTTTCCTCAAAAGGATTAAATGTCAGACAAACAACCTCTGCCATGTTTTTCTGTTTAAAGGCTATTGAATTTCAAGAAAAAATTTTATATTGAATGCCATTAAATCGACGCTATTGCGTTTGATTGAAATGAACAGCCAAAGTTACTTGATTTGCTAAAAATTGAAACAGTGCGAATTTTCATATTCCACATTTCAAATTTCATATTTTAATAAAGCTATATGCAACTATATCGCTACATCCTTCTATTATCGGCTACAACATTTATCGCTACGCTGGCACAGGCACAAGGTACGCAAACGACCTACGGTAAAAACCGTGTGCAATATCATCAAGATTTTGATGAGTGGATGAAATATGAAAGTGACAATTTTATCACGTATTGGTATGGTGAAGCCCGTAATATTGGGCAATCGGTGGTGATGATCGCAGAAGAAGAGTTCAATAATGTGCAGCGCATCCTGGAACACCGAATCAACGAAAAAATTCAAATCATCGCGTTTACCGACCTGACCGACCTGAAGCAGAGTAATATCGGCAGCGAGGAGACCTTCACCAATACTGGCGGGCAAACCAAGATCGTTGGGAACAAGATTTTTGTTTATTTCGATGGCGATCATAAGAATCTGCGACGCCAGGTCCGCGAGGGCATTGCTTCGGTATATCTGGATGCGATGTTGTTTGGCTCCAATTTGCAAGAAATTGTGCAAAACGCAGTAATGATGAACCTCCCGCCCTGGTTCAAAGATGGCTTGTCGTCTTACGCAGGGGAAGAGTGGAATACTGATTTGGACAACCAATTGCGGGACGTGATTATGAGTGAGGATTTTGAGAATTTTGACAAATTCGCGGAAGAAAATCCGAAATTGGCAGGGCACGCACTTTGGTACTATATCGCCGAAAATTTTGGAAAATCAACGGTTTCCAATTTGTTGTACCTCACTCGCATCAATCGCAGCATCGAAAGTGGCTTTTTGTATGTGCTGGGCAGTTCTTATAATATCATCACAGAGAGTTGGTTGCAATATTTCAAAAAACGTTATACGGTAGAAGACGGGCAGCGCGATCAAGCGCCTGGGAAAGAAATTCCTGTCAAAAATCGGCGCAACCTGCCAATTTCGCAAGTAAAAATCAGCCCCAACGGCCGTCAAATCGCTTATGTACTGAATGAAATCGGGCGTTTTTCGATTTATTTGCAAGATGTGCAAACTGGAGAACGGAAATTAATTTTGAAAGAAGGATTTCGCAACCCATTTCAAGCTACAGATTATAACTATCCGATCATCGCCTGGAGCCCTACGAGCCAGGATATTGCCATTATTTATGAAAAACGCGATGCCCCTAAGTTGATTACCTATGCGATTGCCAGCAAAAAATTTCATACTGAAGACCTTTCGACGCTGTATCAGCGCGTGAATAGTGTAGAATATATTGATCCTAATGCTTTAGTTTTTTCAGCCACCGTGCGTGGTTATTCGGATGTGTACGTGTATTTTCAAAATACGCGCCAATCGCAGCGCATTACGAACGATTTTTATGATGATCTGGATGCTTCGGTTGTGAATATTCGCAATAAAAAAGGAATTCTTTTTGCTTCCAATCGCCCGGATTCATTGATTCTACCCATGAATTTGGATACCATTCTCCCAACAGGGAATTTTGATATTTTCTATTATGATCTCGAAAACAGAACGAATGAATTAGTGCAAATAACGCATACGCCTTTTGCCGATGAGCGCGAGCCTGAAGCCATTGACACGACTTATTTTGCTTACCTGAGCGACCGTTCTGGTGTCAATAATCGCGAAATGGGCTATTTGGAGGATTATGTTCACCACCTCGAGCAGGTGATCTCTCTTAAAGATGGCACAGAAATCATTCTACACGCCGATTCTACCATGTCGGAATTGGATTCGACCTTGGTTGATACCATTCTGATTCGCCCTGTTATCAAACAACGAGCAATCAATCACCCCAATTCCAATTACAATCGCAGTATTGTTACCCAACATACTTCACCACGCTCGGGTCGAATGGTGGAAATGCTGATCCAAGATGGTAAATCGCATTTATATTGGATAGAAATAGATACCGGCAAAGTGATAACGCCTTTACTCAGTCGGCATCGGCAGCGAGAAATCAATCAGCTTCGCCGTCAAGGAGAGGAAATATCGTCGATGCTGCTACCTGTAATACCCAAGCCCCAAGTGACCGAGCAGCCGCCTGCAAAAGTGGAAGTTCCGCCTAAACCATCAGAAACAAAGCAAGACACAGGCAAAATAGATATTGATAATTATTATTTTCAGACGCGATTTGAAGAAAAAGAAAAACCAGCGCAAGTAGCGGTAGAGGAATCAAAAAAAGAAGAAAAACAGACCGGGCAAAAAGAAGAACAGCCTGGTAATATAAGCATCGTGCTGCCGAGTGAACTGCCGAAAATTGATATTGAACCCGAGCAAAAAGAAGTGTATCGTTTCCGCCCGGGGCGCATTACCCCCTACCGTTTGCAGTTCCGCACCGATTTTGTCACAACCCAATTGGACAATAGTCTGCTTTTTGAAGGGATGGAAACCTTTGCCGCCAATACAGATGGATTCAACTACCCGCCGCCAGGCATTTTGATGAAGGCAAATTTTAAGGATTTATTCGAGGATTATGAATTTGAAGGCGGTATCCGTATCCCCACTACTTTCAATGGTTCTGAGTATTTCCTCGTTTTTAATGATAAGAAAAAACGATTGGATAAGCGCTATGCCATCTATCGCCGCAACAATCGCTACACCGAAGAAAGTAATTTCTACGTGCCAGATCGCAGGGAGGTGAACATTTTGTTAGGACAGGTTGGGCTGCGCTATCCTTTGGATATTTTCCGAAGCATCCGCGCTACCGGCACGATTCGCCGCGACCGCGTCACCCATTTAGCAACTTATGCCGATACTTTGGGTGGTCAATTTATATTGGGAGATCCTACTCGCAGCGATCAACGCGCCGGACTTAAGCTGGAATATGTATTTGATAATACATTTGATGTCGCTTTAAACATTAAAAATGGTACACGCTACAAGATTTTTGTAGAAGCGGTGAAAAAATTCGACCTCAATATTGGCCGTAACGAAGGCACCAGTTTGGACTTTGCGAAAGGCGCAATGGGCATCATAGGATTCGATGCGCGGCATTACCAACGCATCACAAAATATGGGGTACTCGCAACAAGACTGGCAGGGGCTGCATCTTTTGGCTCCGAGCGAATGCTTTACTTCCTCGGTGGAGTGGACAATTGGCTCTTCCCTTCACAAGAAGATGATATTCCGATTCCTGCGGCTGGCAGCGACGATATTTCTTTCCAAACTTTGGCAACGAATCTTCGGGGCTTTGGTACGAACATTCGCAACGGCAATTCCTATGTGGTAGCTAATGCCGAATTGCGTTTCCCTGTTTTCAGAATGATTTCCAATCGAATTAAATCGCCATTTTTGCGCAATTTTCAATTGGTTGGCTTTTTCGATGTGGGAACTGCCTGGACCGGCACCGATCCATTCAGTCAAGATAGTCCTTTGAATACCAAGGTGATACCTAATGGAAATGATATTACGATCAAAATCAATTACTTCCGCGATCCAATCGTAGCTGGTTATGGCGGTGGCATTCGCAGTACTTTGTTCGGTTATTTCATCCGACTGGATTATGCTTGGGGCATCGAAACACGACAAATACAAGACCCGCGACTCTATATTTCATTGGGAATGGACTTTTGATGGAACGATTCCAGATGTGGCACATTTTAGAAATGCGCCATATCTATATTCCATAATAAAACCCCTCCCCTTTTCGTAATAGCCTTTGTAATAATTTCAAACGCTATGAGGTTTTTCTTTTTTGCTATTATCCTATTAGGATTTCAGGTTAGTTTTTCTCAAAATTATACCACCAAAAAAACGGCTGGAGACAAGGTTCTTAAATCGTGGGAACGCGTAGAACATTTCACAGTGGCGGAACATTTTGAGGAGGCACTGGAAGAATTGGAAAAAATTTTAAAAATAGATTCGACTTTTATTGATGGACACATCCGCTGGGCAGCCATTAAATATACGCAAGATGCCTTTGCAGGGGCGGAAGTTGCTTATAAAAAAGCCTTAGCACTCGATGAAAACTACGACCCTGCTGTGTTTTACCAATTAGCTTTGACTTATTATAATCAAGATAAATTTGCTGATGCCATTCCCTGGTTGGAGCGTTTTTTGCAATCCAATGCTCGAAATGAGCGTCAAAAAAGTCGAGCCAAGGGATATTTGGAAAACTGTCAATTTGCTGCCGAAGCGATCAAACATCCAGTGCCATTTGAACCTAAACGCTTGAATTCCAATATCAATTCGCCAAATCCTGAATATTTACCTTCGCTTACCGCCAACGAACAATTTTTGGTAATTACAACCTACATCAATGGGCAGGAAGATTTTTATTTCAGCGAAAAAATAAACGGCGAGTGGCAGAAAAGTCAACCAATCGAGAATATCAATACACCTCTGAACGAAGGCGCACAAAGCATTTCAGCGGATGGCAAACTATTGGTGTTCACTGCTTGCGAACGGCAAGGCGGCATGGGCCGTTGCGATTTGTACTATTCAGAATCAAAAGGAGGGAAATGGACGAAGCCTCAAAACATTGGGCCGCCCGTCAATTCTGCTGCTTGGGAATCACAACCTTCGCTTTCATCGGACGGTAGGGCTTTGTATTTTGCGAGTAACCGAAATGGTTCTTTAGGCGGCAACGATCTTTGGGTAAGCTATCGGCAAGCCGACGGCCGCTGGGGCCAGCCGCAAAATTTGAGTCAGAATATTAATACTTTGGAGGACGACCAAGCGCCTTTTATCCATCCTGATGGGCAAACGCTTTATTTTATGTCGAAAGGGCATCCCGCTATTGGCGGCTTTGATCTGTATATTGCAAAAAAACAAGCCGATGGCACTTGGGGAAAGCCCAAAAATCTGGGTTATCCGATCAATACCCGTGCCAATGAAGGCGCGTTTATCGTGAGTTTAGATGGTAAAACCGCTTATTATGCGAGCGACGAAGCCGACGACAAAAGCAATAATCCTTCGATTATCCTCGCTCGGAAAAATTCGGATATTTTTACATTTGAATTATACGAGGCGGCACGCCCGAATCCGGTGACCTACGTAAAAGCCAGGGTTTTTGATGAAAACACGAAAGTACCGCTTGTCGCAAAAGTGGAATTCACCGATTTGAAGACCGGACAAATGTATGCTTCCTCCGAAACGGATAGCGAAGGTGAGTTTTTAGTGTGCCTGCCTTTGGGCAAGGATTACGCACTTAATGTTAATAAAATCAGGTATTTATTCCATTCGGAAAATTTTAATTTGATAGAAATAAAATCCAGTGCCGAGCCTTTTATTTTGGAAATTGGATTGATCCCTATTCCTGAAGGGCAACCCAATGCGGCGGAATCGCCTTTGGCGAAAGCCAAGCCCATCGTATTGCGCAACGTTTTTTTTGAAACCGGTTCGGCTGCTTTGCGGGTAGAGTCAAAATCCGAATTGAATCGTCTGAAATCTTTATTGGAAGAAAATTCGCAAATGAAAATCCGTATCAATGGGCACACCGATAATGTCGGTTCGGATGAGGCCAATCTAAAGCTTTCCGAACAGCGCGCCAAAGCGGTCTATGATTATTTGATTCAAAACGGCATCGAAGCTAATCGATTGAATTACAAGGGTTTCGGCGAAGGTTTACCGATTGATACCAACGATACATCCGACGGGCGACAGCGAAATCGGAGGACGGAATTTGAGGTGCTCTAATTTCCAGTTTTTTAATAAGTATGATCTAACATTGGAATATGCTCAAAATCGCATTCCATCCAATTTACAAATACGAATTACCACAAGGGCATCGCTTCCCGATGATGAAGTATGAACTACTCCCGGAACAATTGCTGTACGAAGGTACGGTAGGTCAGGGAAATTTCTTTCAACCGGAAATGATGAGCGAAGAGACGATACTTTTGACGCATACCGAATTATATTAGGAAAAATTAAAAAATCAGGCTTTAGATAAAAAAGAAATTCGGGCGATTGGTTTTCCAATGTCGGAGACTTTGGTCCAACGTGGTCGGCATATCGCCAATGGCACGATTCAGTGCGCTTTGTATGCGCAAGTGTTTGGCATAGCGCTCAACATTGCGGGCGGCACGCACCATGCTTTTGCAGATAGAGGAGAAGGTTTTTGCTTGTTTAATGATATTGCAATAGCGGCAAATTATATGTTGCATCACAAAAAGGCAAATAAAATTTTGATCATAGATTTAGATGTGCACCAGGGCAATGGCACTGCGCGGATTTTCAAAGAAGAAGATCGGGTTTTTACTTTCAGTATGCACGGCGAAAAGAATTACCCAGTGCGAAAAGAGCAAAGTAATCTTGATATTGGTTTGCCTGACAAAACGGAAGACGTATCTTATTTAAAAATTTTACGCAATACGTTGCCTGCTTTAATTCAATCGGTTGAGCCGGATTTTATTTTTTATCTCTCTGGCGTAGATGTATTAGCGACGGATAAATTGGGCCGACTGAGCATGAGCTTGGCGGGTTGCAAAGAGCGCGATCGCATTGTATTAGAAACTTGCAAACAAAATAATATTCCGGTAGCAATAAGCATGGGCGGCGGCTATTCCGAGCGAATTGCGCATATCGTAGAGGCGCATGCTAATACCTACCGACTGGCACAGGAAATTTTCTTTTGAAAATAGAAAAGCCGGATTTGCAAATGTGCAAGCCCGGCTTTTTGCTCATGGGATGATTGCTTACTTTACCAATCGGGAAATGCCGTTGTAAGTTCTATCCACCACAACTGCTGTCAGGAAGCTAACGATCAGGCCTAAAGGCAATCCTACTGCAATGCTATGCAGCAAGACGCCAAAACTAAGGCCCAACGCAATACCTGCCAATGCCCACATACCCAAAACAGATTTCGACTTTTTCATAATAACTGAGATTACGCATTAGAAAAATTAGGAAAAAAAAGTTCTTTGACAGTTACGACCTTTGAGGGATGAAATTTCCAGCTACTTTCGAGTTGTATGTGGACTATTTGATAGCCAACCAGGGCAGGGTAAGTGCCGTG
>JANRME010000339.1:0-60784 GCA_033761835.1 Saprospiraceae bacterium | reverse complement strand
CTGTGGCAAATCCGACTGTCAATGGTGTAATTTTGTGAGAGATAACGTAACAGTGGGTAGCTTTTCAGAAGAAGAAGTAGAGGAATTAGATGATTAAAATATCACTCGAAAACTTGTGTTCGGGCTTTTAATTTTATCTACACAGATTCGGCGATTTATACTTCCTTCCAATCAAAATTTCGTAAGCTTATTTGGCGGACAAACATTTTTCTTTTTTATTATTCAAAAGAGCAATTTGCTATAACTTTGTTCGGGCGTCAGTTTGCATAACTGATTGTTTTTCAGTCTTTCCAAGCATCATTCCTTTGTAAAAAAGATGAATAAGGCTTTGTTAATCGGATTTCGATCCTTACTTTTGCACCTGCTTTGAAAAAGGAAAACGAAGATTTGTCCCGATGCGCAAGATAATACTGAGTTTCTTAATTTTTGCTGGTTCTTTGGCTTTTGGATTTGCACAGGAAAATCATTCCGAAAGTGAACAGAATGAAGCTTCTCATGAACAGCACGCCAGCCCCGAACATCACGATGAAGGGCACGGCTGCGCCTGTCATGAGCACCACGAAGAAAAATTTGATCCCGCTGCTACCGCTTTCCATCACACTGGCGACGCCAATGTTTTTCAAATTTTCGGCACCTTGTTCATGCCTTTACCTTGCATCTTGTACGCGCCAGATCAAGGTCTCTCTTTCTTTATGTCGAGTAAATTTGGAAAATTGGATGCACACGGCACCGGTACGAAGGCTGTTGGCAGATATGTGTTAGTGGATGGTAGCGTGATGCGCGTTCCAGAAGTAAAATTTCCTATTGAAGAAGTAGAAATTGAATGCGTAAACCATAATAAGGCTTTAGTCGGAACTGATTCGGTTGATGTTTATGAGGTTGTTTACCATGGCGAATGCTACGACCTGGAAAAAAAGTCAACGCTCGATGGCGGCATTCTTGGAGGTGGATTGACTTCTTTCTATGATTTCTCTCTTACCAAGAATGTGCTTACGATGATTCTCACCTTTATCGTTTTGTTCTGGTTGTTCCGGCAAGCTGTGAAAGGTTACGCAGCGCGCAAAGGGCAAGCCCCAAAAGGTGTTCAATCTGTTTTGGAGCCTATTTTTACTTTCATTCGCGACGAAGTAGCAATTCCATTTTTAGGAAATAAATACGAAAAATACCTGCCCTTCTTAATGTCCATTTTCTTCTTTATTCTTGGACTCAACTTAATCGGGCAAATTCCTGTAATTGGTGGCAACGTAACTGGAAACTTAGCAGTAACAATGGTTTTGGCCCTGATTACATTTTTTATTACCAATTTTAGTGGCAATAAGCATTATTGGGAGCATACGCTTTGGATGCCGGGTGTACCTGCATTACTCAAAGTGTTGATTTTGACCCCAGTAGAAATCATGGGTTTATTCATCAAGCCTTTAACCTTGATGCTTCGTCTCTTTGCCAACATCACTGGCGGACACATCGTAATGGTGATTTTCGTTGGTTTGATTTTTATTTTTGGCGAATCTGGTAAGAATTTAGGAGGTGGTATCGTCGGTACGCTTATGGCTGTTCCATTGACCATGTTTATGATGGCTTTGGAATTGCTGGTGGCTTTGGTACAAGCTTTTGTATTCTGTATTTTAAGTGCGTCCTATATCAGTGCTGCGATTGAAGAACCGCATCACCATTAATATAGTTGAGAATTGGAAGCGTTGAAAAGTTGATTGTACTTCAATTTTTCAACAAACAGGAAAGAAGTTATTTTATCATCATAAATTCAAATTAACATGACTGGATTAGCAGCAATTGGAGCTGGTTTAGCAGTTATCGGTGCAGGTCTTGGTATCGGTACAATTGGTGGCAAAGCGATGGAATCTATCGCTCGTCAGCCAGAAGCAGTGGGCGACATTCGCTCGAATATGATCCTTATGGCAGCCTTGATTGAAGGTGCAGCCCTGATCGCGATCCTACTTGGTATTTTGATTAAATAATCAGACCAGTACAAAAAATTAGGGTTGAATACTCGGGACGGTTGGTCTTGGTTTCAGCCCTTCATTCAAAAGCAAAAATTTGAAATCGGAGATAAGAAAATGATTCGAGTCTCATTCTTTACATTTCAAAGCTATATAAAATGATATTTCTTGCAGATTTCACAGCCATGCAGCCTAATCCAGGATTAATACTCTGTACGGCTCTTATTTTCATTTTGTTTTGGACTTTAATGGGGCGTTTTGCATTCAAACCAATCCAGAATGCACTGAAGCAGCGTGAAGAAGATATCCAAAAATCTCTGGACGAAGCCAAAAAGGCACGTGAAGAAATGGCGAATCTGAAAGCAGAAAACGAGCAATTGCTTCGCCAGGCACAGGAAGAGCGTGTCAAAATATTGCGGGAAGCGAACGAGGCGAAAGACAGCATCGTGAAAGAAGCAAAGGAAAAAGCCAAACAGGAATACAATAAGATTATCACCGATGCGAAACAGCAAATCGAGCATCAGCGCATGGCAGCAATCATTGATATTAAAAATCAGGTAGGTAAAATTTCTTTAGAAATAGCAGAAAAGGTCATTCGCAAAGAATTGCAAGGCAATACCGAACAGGAAAAATTTGTGAATACGCTGGTGGGTGAAATGAAATTGAATTAAATCATTGATGATGCACAATTGTCAATTGACAATAATCAATTTTCAATAAAAAAATATGTCCGTAGCAAGAATAGCGCATAGATACGCAAAATCATTGGTTGATCTTGCCATTGAGCGAGACAAACTGGATCGGGTATTGGAAGATGTGCAGTCTTTCAAAGAAGCAGCGAAGAATCGGGATTTCTATCTGTTGATGAAAAGCCCAGTAATCCACCATGCAAAAAAACAACAAGTTATCGAAGCCCTGTTTAAAGGAAAATATGATGAATTGACTATGGCGTTTTTGCAAATCCTGATCAAAAAAGGGCGGGAGGGTTACCTTCCTGAGATTGCCAACGAATTCATCCACGAGTACAAAAAATACAAGCACATCACGACCGTTCGGCTTACAACAGCTACACCTCTTAGCGAAGCGGCAGTCAAGCTGATCCATGATAAATTGGAAGCAAGCAAGGAAACTGATAGCCAGGTGCAAATGGAAACAGTTGTTGATGAACACCTTATCGGAGGGTTTACATTAGAATTTGATGGAAAAGTTTATGATGCCAGCGTGAAGAGCAAGTTGGAAGATTTGAAGAAAGAATTTGAAGATAATTTATACATCTCTCAAATCATTGCAAGATAAAAATTCAAAGTTATTAATTAAGGACTAAACAATTAATAACCAGTAATTAACAATAAATAATTTGTAAAGATATGGTTGACGTAAAACCTGATGAAATATCCGCGATACTCAAACAACAACTCTCTGGTTTCAGCAGCGCTACGGAACTGGAAGAATTTGGTACTGTATTGCAAGTAGGTGATGGGATCGCTCGTGTGTATGGTCTAACCAAAGCCCAGGCTGGGGAACTCGTTGAATTTGAGACGGGTGTAGAAGCAATCGTTCTGAACCTCGAAGAAGATAACGTGGGTGTAGTATTGATGGGGGAAGGCGATGGGATTAAAGAAGGTTCGCGTGTGAAGCGTACAGGCCGTATCGCATCTATTCAGGTAGGAGAAGGTTTTGTTGGCCGTGTGGTGAATCCACTCGGTCAGCCAATTGATGGCAAAGGCGAAATCAAAGGTGCGAAGTACGAAATGCCCTTGGAACGTAAAGCACCTGGTGTTATTTTCCGACAGCCGGTGAGTGAACCATTGCAAACAGGTATCAAAGCAATTGATGCGATGATTCCAATTGGTCGTGGCCAGCGGGAATTGATCATCGGCGACCGCCAAACGGGCAAGACTGCGATTGCAATTGATACCATCATCAATCAGAAGGAATTTCACGAACGTGGCGAAACAGTTTACTGTATTTATGTAGCTTCTGGTCAGAAAGCTTCTACCGTAGCTCAGGTAGCGCGTACACTGGAAGAGCATGGTGCAATGGATTATACTGTTATTGTATCTGCTTCAGCTGCCGATCCTGCGCCGCTGAAATTCTACGCGCCATTTGCCGGAGCTTGTATCGGTGAGTATTTCAGGGATACAGGTCGCCCTGCTTTAATTATTTATGATGACTTGTCGAAACAAGCGGTTTCTTATCGTGAAGTATCACTATTATTGCGTCGCCCACCAGGACGCGAGGCTTATCCAGGTGATGTATTCTATCTGCACTCTCGTTTGTTGGAGCGTGCCGCGAAGATCATAGGCAATGACGAGATCGCTCGTCAAATGAATGATTTGCCAGAATCTTTGAAAAATGCAAAAGACGAAAATGGTCAACCGCTGGTGAAAGGTGGTGGCTCTTTAACAGCGCTTCCAATCATTGAAACCCAGGCAGGTGACGTTTCTGCTTATATTCCAACCAACGTAATTTCGATTACCGACGGTCAGATATTCTTGGAATCAGGCTTGTTCAACGCGGGTATCCGTCCTGCCATCAACGTAGGTATTTCCGTATCGCGGGTAGGTGGTGCTGCACAGATCAAATCCATGAAAAAAGTGGCCGGTACGCTGAAACTCGACCAAGCGCAGTACCGTGAATTGGAAGCTTTTGCAAAATTTGGTTCTGACTTGGATGCTGCGACGGCTGCGGTATTGGAAAAAGGTAAGCGCAACGTAGAAATCTTGAAGCAGCCGCAATATTCGCCAGTATCTGTTGAAAAACAAGTGGCTATTATTTATCTGGGCACGAAAAACCTACTTAGAAATGTGCCGGTTGAAAAAGTTCAGGAATTTGAAAGAACGTTCCTAATTACTTTGGAAAAGCAGTACCCAGAGATTTTGTCAGAATTCAAAAAAGGAAAATTGGAAGACGAAAGTCTGAAAAAAATAGAAGCATTGGCTGCAGAAATGACAATGCAGTATAAGAAGTAATCTTTATAGATGTCAGAAGCCGGATGCCAGATGCCAGACTATCTTTAAGTCTGACTTCTAACACCTCGCTTCCAAAAAATCCAAGATAAATGCCAGGGAATTTAAAAGAGGTACGTGAACGGATTCGCTCTGTGCAAAATACGCAGCAGATCACCAAAGCCATGAAAATGGTATCGGCGGCGAAGCTTCGCAAAGCACAGCAAGCAATAACCCAGATGCGTCCTTATGCCAACAAGCTGAATGCCATGTTGCGCAACATTCTCTCGAATGTAGAAGGCGATCTTTCTATTGATCTGGCGAAAGAGCGCCCGGTGGAAAAAGCCTGTGTGATCGTGGTGACATCCAATCGCGGTTTGTGTGGCGCGTTTAATTCCAATGTGATCAAAGCTGCTATCAATACGATCGAGACAAAATATGCAGATGTACGCGCCAAAGGGAACTTGACCTTACTTTTTGTGGGCAAGCGGGGCTACGATTTCATGCGGAAGCGCTATCAGGACTGCACAATTGTAAGCGATTACGTTAATCTTTTTGCCGACTTGAGTTTTGAAAGGGTTTCGGAAATTTCTGGACGCTTGATGCAGGCTTTTGAAGATAAAAAATACGATGAAGTAACTGTTGCTTATGGACGTTTCAAAAACGCGGCTACTCAATTCGCAGAAGCAGACCGTTTCTTGCCAGTTGCAAAAATCGAATCTGAAGAAAGTAAGCTGAAAGCAGATTATATCTTCGAGCCAGATATGGGAAGTTTATTGGGATACCTTATTCCCAATATTTTACACACACAATTTTTCCGTTATATGTTAGATACCCACGCCTCGGAACATGGTGCACGTATGACGGCGATGGATAAGGCAACGGAGAACGCGGAAGACTTGATGAAAGAACTGCGATTGACATATAACAAAGCGCGCCAGGAAGCCATTACGAAAGAAATTCTGGAAATCGTAGGGGGCGCGGCAGCACTAGAAAGCGCTTAATTAAAAACAAATACAACAATCTTCATAGCGTCGGAGGCATCGCTTTATCAAAGGGCGGTGCCTTTGCGCATTTATACCAAATTAGATTAAAATGATGTATTTTTGGAAAAACAAAAATCTGACTGCTCTTGTCTGACATCTGACTTCCCAAAATGAGTGCAACTTATACCATAAAACTACCTCAATTTGAAGGTCCATTCGACCTACTACTTTTTTTTATTGAGCGCGATGAACTGGACATTCACGATATTCCCATTTCCAAAATCACTGATGATTTTTTGAGCTATATCCATCAGGCAGAGGAGATGAATATTGATTTGGCGAGTGAATTTATCTTAGTGGCAGCAACTTTGTGCCGGATTAAAGCCAAAATGCTTATTCCACGCAAACAAGTGGATGAGGAAGGCAATGAAATCGACCCGCGAGAAGAACTTGTGCAGCGGCTGCTCGAATACAAGCGCTACAAAAGCGTACTGGAAGAAATGCGTCGACTGGAGGAGTTCCGTACCCAACAAAGTCTGCGTGGCAACGTTGCACAAGAATTGGCTCAAATCGCCACCAAAGCATTGGTAGATAGCGAATTAGAATCGGTGACATTGTTCAAGCTATTGCGGACATTTGAGCGATTAATGCAGCGTTTTGAAGAATCCAAGCCTCGGACCGTACACGAAATTGCACAGTTTAGCTATACAATTGAAGCAGAGCAGGAAGGCATATTGAACAAGGTAAAAAAAGGTGCAAAAGCAAAGTTTGAAAGCGTTTTTAAAGATTGTAGAAATCGGATTCACGCCATCGTCACATTCCTGGCGCTACTAGAATTGCTCAATATGGAAAAAGTGAGCATCACCATTGGTGAAGGGTTCAATAATTTCTGGCTGGAAGGAGTAGAAAATTAGCATTTCCAACTTCCGACCTCCCATTTCCCACTTTCATTTTCAATATTCGCTTTCGCTGGGGGTATAAACTGCTGTTTTTACAACCTCCTCATAATAAGCTTCGTATTGAGGTAAGATATTTTTAATATCAAATCGTTTGGCTTGCTTTAAAGCATTTGCTCGAAACTTTTGTAAAGTATCTTCATTTCCAAGAATGGTAATCGCGTTTTTAGACATTTGTTCCACATCACCCACATCACTGAGTAAACCAGTTTCTCCATGAATATTGACCTCCGGCAAACCACCTGCATTACTGGATATGACTGGCACTTCACAAGCCATCGCTTCCAGAGCTGCCAAACCAAAGCTTTCACTTTGAGAAGGCATCACAAACAAATCGGCAATCGCCAATAATTCTTCAATCGCATCTTGTTTTCCGAGAAAACGCACTTCATGATGAAGGTCAAGTTTGCGCGAAAGTTCCTCCATATTGTGGCGTTCCGGCCCGTCACCCACCAAAATTAATTTACTCGGAATGGTTTCGTGTACACGTTTGAAGACTTGGATGACATCTTCTACCCGTTTTAATTTTCGGAAATTGGATACGTGTAGCAAAATACGTTCGCCATTAGGTGCAATGGCTTTTTTGAAATGATCTTTATTACTTTTTGTAAAACGATCAAAATCAATAAAATTATAAATTACTTTAATTTCTTTTTTGATATCGAAATAATCATACGTTTGCTGACGAAGGCTTTCAGATACGGCCGTCACGCCGTCCGATTTATTAATCGAAAACTCGACTACAGGAGCAAAGGTATTATTATTACCAACAATCGTAATATCAGTACCGTGTAAAGTAGTAATATAAGGCACGTAGCGACCTTCCGAAAGCAGAATTTTCTTTGCTACATAGGCCACCGTCGCGTGCGGGATAGCATAATGCACGTGCAACAAATCCAGTTTTTCAAATCGTACCACATCCACCATTTTACTGGCTAAAGCAGTATCATAGGGTGGATATTCAAATAAAGGATATTCTTCTCCGGTTACTTCATGAAAGGTCACATTTTCATGGAAAGCGGAAAGCCTGACAGGTCGTCGATAAGTAATAAAATGAACTTGATGACCATTTTTGGCTAATGCCAATCCAAGTTCCGTAGCGAGTACACCACTACCCCCATAAGTTGGGTAACAAACGATACCTATTCTCATATATCCTGCTGAAAGGGTGAAAGAAGGTCAATTTCAAAAACATTAATAAAGATACGCTTCTGATTAAAAAATTGTTTATCAAATGACAACGGGTACCCCTTTAAAATAAGAAGCACCCGTTGATTTTTAAACGATTATTCATCTGTCTATCTGGACTTTATCAATTTTTCAGTCCTCGTTTGCTCATTTGCAATCAATCGAATTAAATATAATCCTGAGGGCTGGCTGCGCAGATCAATCGGCATATTCAAATGAATAGCATTGCGTTCCAATGCCTGGAAAATCAATTGCCCTTGCAAATTAAACACCTGCACCTGCAAATCAGCAGTTTCTGACAAATTTACTTTCAAAAGCGTTTCGCCTGATGTTGGATTGGGTGCAAGGGAAACGAGTGTAATAATTTCTGGTGCACCGATGTCGGTAAGCGTATTGACGGCAGCCACCGCTACATCGGAGCATCCAAAACGGTCGGTCACGGTTACAATATAAGTGCCTGCGTCTAATTTATCTACCGTTTTAGTAGTTCCACCGTTACTCCAGATATAGGAAAATGGCTCTGCACCAGCCGCAACAATTACAGTAGCTAAGCCATCATTGGCCCCAGCATTTGATTCATCTTGTACCTGGGTCATCAAGCCCAATGAAGCCGGACAGCGGATGATATTGAAATTATCAAAATCTACCCAATAATCGCCCGCGCCCCAGAAAGCGCGAATGCGGAATTTGACGACTTCACCAATATAATTATCTAAGAAAATGGTCACCTTTTGTAATGAAGTATCAGAAATATGATTGTTTTGTGCAATTTTATAAATTGTAGAATAACTGCCGCCGCAATCCAAAGAAATTTGCACAATAATTGAATCCGCAGTGCCCAATTGTGTTGCACCATTTCCATTAAAATTGACAATCCGATAATCGAAAGTCAAACTATCGCCAGCTTCCACTACGCCGAGGGCAGGTGTTGTCACTTCCATCACTCGGTCCGTATTTGATAGATTATCGGAGACGACGTAAGAGCTATTGCCATGCGTATTCAAGACCGCCGTAAGGTTATCCACCATCCATCCAGTAGGCAGTGCTTGCCCCTCAAAGTCTTCGCCGAAAGGCAAACTGCGTGCAGTAGCAAAGCTAAAAGTGGTACTATCATTTGCTGCAAGCAAATCGGTCGGGTCGTCAATCCAAACCATCACATCGAAGGTAATACCATCAACCGTGTTGACGGGTGTATCAAAAGTGTAAGTGGCCTGCTCGCCTGGAGAAAGACTCAGGGTATCTACATTTTCTGTAACAATAGGGCCATCATTCACCTGATAGCTTACATCAAAACCAGATACGGTGGAAGAACCGAAATTGGTGATCGTGACCGAAATTTGATCATCAGCGCTGCCGCATTCTTCCTCATTATCGTGTGTAGCAGTAAGGGTTGCCAGGTCACGTGCAAGTGGAGCAGAGATAAAAATATCATCAATAGCCATTCCTTTTCGAGCAACCGACACGTCGGAAGAGAAAACAAAACGTAAACGTACAGCAGCCTGTCCAGCAGTACCCGCTAAAATATTAGAGGCTGTCACCCAACCGCTAAATCCACCGGTACCGTCCCACCAAACGTTGGTTGTATCGTTATACCAATTGATACCATTGCCTGTCGTGCCTACTTTCGTCCAGGTTCTCCCATCGTCTATACTCTTTTCTAACCAGCCTTTATCACAGCAAGCTTCAGAGTCAAAATACAACGAAAACGTCATTCTCGGATCTATGGTCAAATTTGAAAAATCCAAACAAGGTGAAAGTAAATAAGATAATTCACTATTATTATAGGTACTGTCCAAATTGGTTACCCATGCGTATTGGCCGCTGGCGGCGGAGTTAAGTAACGTGCTTGCAGGAATCCCATACGTCCAGCTTGGGTTACGGCTTTCGGAACTCACTGTCCAGCCACTACCCCAATCTTCAAAATCGGTTTGGTAAGGATACTGTGTAATAATGGGAATACTGGTGATCGAAACAGTCATTGTATCATTCATTGTCTCGCTTTCTTCTTCCAATTCGGTCCAAGCTTGAATGATGTATTCCCCAGGTTCTGAAAAATCAAAAGTGGTTTCAAACTCAACCGTAAAGGTACTGTCTTTACCCAACACGCCAGTGAAAAAACCATCAACAGGGATAGGAACACCTGCATCTACGCCGTTTACACTATATTTGAAAGGAATCAAAGATTGAGGATTACCGCCAAAATTTTTGAGTGTGACAGTGACTTTTTCGGCTGCACCCAGCCCGCATTGTGTTTCAGGTGTTCCAATAGCAATGATACCTACATTATTCGCCCAAAGTGTTTTAAATGCAAAAGGTCCGATCTGGCGGCTGGTATCAGGACCATTGCAAACACTTGATAAATAAAACTCATAATCCCTGTTTTCCATCAAATCCCGGAGCGTTGCAGTGTTGACGTTCGATTTAGTAATACTACCCGCTCCAGGTGTGAAGCCTTTTATTCCATATTCAACAAGGTAGAATTCAGCATCTTCAATTGCTCGCCAACTCACTTTGGCGGTGAAGGCGCGTACGTCATCAATTGCTATGGTATTGGGAGGACTGACCAAGCAAGAGGGGCATTCTACGACAGCCGTGAAAATAAAATTAGCAACTGGACTGGGGCCATTTGCAAAAACCCGGATATTCTCTGGATTAAAAATCGCATAAGAAAGCTCACCGTCGAAACCGCCGGCAGTAAAGAAAAACCTGGCCGTATCGCCATGAGTCACTTCTACTGGAAATGCACGAAAGAAACCATTGTCATTTTCACCATCCAAGGTAAAAGTGGTCGTGTCTCCATTCATAATCAAGGTCAGAAACGCATTATTCCAACCATCTCCAAAAGAGTCATATAACTCTAATCTATATATACAACTCCTTTCTTGCGCATGAGCCGTCATGCCGAATAGGAATAAATATATAAAAAAAGCTAATAAAGGATGTATTTTCATAAGGTGGTACTTTTGCATAGCGCTATGGGCGGTTGATTCAATTATTTTATTGATTGTTAATGCTCTGGCAAAGCAGGCTAAAAATAAATAAAAAATCTATAATCCTGTTTTTTTGTAGAAACGGTCTGCGTTTTGTCCTGCCATTTGGTCACGAAAATTACATTTTAGAAAACATTTTTTTTGTCACTCTGTTACACAACTGTTTATTTTGCTTAGCAATCAATGGTAATCACAAGCGGCTGATTTTAATAAGCGATAATTATCATTGATTTGCAATAACCATAAAGAGGTCGTGGCGGTATATTCTATAAAAGATTTGGAGAAATTATCGGGTATCAAAGCTCACACTATCAGGATTTGGGAGCAACGCTATGGCATTGTCAGTCCGGAACGTACCCAGACCAATATCCGTTATTACGAAGATGAAGATTTAAAACGCTTATTGAATATTGCCCTTTTGAATAAAAATGGTGTCAAAATATCCAAAATTGCCCGAATGAGCCACCAGGAAGTAGCTGAAAAAGTAGCAGCTATTTCTGAAATTAATTTTGAATATGATACCCAACTCGATGCCTTGACCCTCTCTATGATCGAAATGGACGAACTGAAGTTTGATCGCATTGTTTCCACAAATATTGCACAGATGGGCTTTGAGCGCACCATGCTCGAAATCATTTACCCTTTTCTGGAAAAATTGAGCTTGTTGTGGCTGACGGGTTCCATCAATCCTGCTCAGGAGAATTTTATGGGCTATCTCATTCGTCAAAAAATCATTGTAGCCATTGAAAAAGAGCCATTTACGAATGCAAAAAACATAAAAAAGTTTTTACTCTATTTGCCGGAAGGCGAAAAACAAGAGCTTACGATGCTTTTTATGCATTACCTCATCAAGTCGCGCCGCCACCAAGTCATTTATATCGGACAGGAAATGTCAATCTCGGATTTAAAAGATGCGTATGATATTCATCAGCCGACCCATATTTTTACGATGATTACCGAAACTTTTGCCAAAGAGCCCGTGCAGCGTTACGCAGATAAGCTGTCGAGTACTTTTCCTAATTCTAATGTATTGCTTTCTGGTTATCAGGTTGTTGCGCAAAACCTTTATTCGTTTGATAATGTCACCATTCTAAAAAGCTTGGATCAAACGATTCATTTATTGGATAGCCTTAGTCCTAAAGCGTATAACGGAAACTCGTTTTAAGCACTCTTGCCTTTTAATATATATCGAAAGAAATTCTTTTCCATTCTAAACAGCACCAGCAGATACAATACAAATAATGCGGTATTAAAAAGAGATAAGATTATTCTGTTGCCAGACCAATTGATTTTAGCCCATTCGCTGAGGGCGTAAAGGATGATCGCCAATAAGACATAAATTAACATTCGCCCAATAGGGTAGGCAATCGGGAAATAGCGTTGCCCTAATACATAGCAAGCCCCCAGCATAAAACCGTAGCAAGCCAAGGACGCCCAGGCGGGTGCAAAATAACCTACTGCCGGGTTGGGTATAAAAATGAAATTAACCAAAAGTGTAATAATCGAGCCGCCGATAGCGATATAACCGCCGATACCAGTATTGTCAGATAATTTGAACCAAATGGACATACTATAATACAAACCTAGAAAAAGATTAGCGATCAGCATAATAGGTAAAATGCCAAGCCCTTCTCGGAAATCTTCGCCTAAAAAATATTGGATAATATCGAGATAGAGCATGATGCCCAAAAACACTACACTCCCAACAATCGCAAAGGCATTCGCAACTTGCGCGTAGATTTGCTTGGAATCCTCCCGATCCGCGTGGCGAAAGAAAAAAGGCTCGGCAGCATAATTGAATGCCTGAGTGAACAAGTTCATCAATACCGCCAATTTAGACGCTGCACTAAAAATGCCCGCCTGCTCAAGGTTATAATTCAAATCATCAGAAGCTAAATATTTAATCATAGGTCCGCCAATCAATTGATTCACTACTGCTGCTATCGCCGATATAACTAAGGGCAGAGAGTAAAAAATCATCTTTTGCCACAATTCTTTGTCAAAAAAAACTTTCGATTGGATGGTCGCCTCATCAGATGCTAGGTCGAGTATATCTTTTGTAGGCTGCTGAAATTTAATTCTAAAATACATAGGCAAGAGTGCTAACAATATCATTGCACTCGCTAAAAAATTGGAAATGAACACATAAGCAATTCGATTCTCGGGATTGTAAATTGGTTTTAACCAAGTCCAGCCGCCTTCTATCAGCCAGGGACAAGCTTCTAAGAAAAAGAAAACAAAAAGGATATTAATGAGAATGTTCAGCGTTTTGAGAGCAGCAAAGCGTATCGGACGATTGAGTAAACGAAGCCTAGCAAATGGAATGGAACTCAAGGCATCCGCTGCTACAATGCCAATAAACCAGAACACGTATTCAGGATGCTCAGGATATTTTAACCAAGTGGCAATTGGTTGGGCAAATAAAAATAGCGCAGTAGTAAAAATGAATGTTGTCCCCAAAATTGAGAGTGAAGCCGTTGAAAAAGTGACGTCGAAATTTTCTTTTTGTCGCCCGTACCGGAAAAATGCGGTTTCCATTCTATAGGTGTAAAACACCAACAGCAAAGCAATCCAGGTGTATAAATCGGAGACAATGCCGTATTCTCCTTTTGCGAAAACCCTTGTAAAATAAGGTGTTAGGATGATCCAATTGAGCAGGCGGCTCAAGATGCTGCTAATGCCATAAATGGCGGTTTCTCCGGCTAATTTTTTTATCAACGACATAGCAGTAATTGACTACTAATTATTTTAATGATCTGATATTCAGTTATTTAAACTTCATTGATGTTGCAATTATTTTTAGTGTATTTGAATTACAGCTCAAATGACCTGCAATTTTAGCGATAAAATGGCTTACTCTGCAAAATGGCCTCATTTTTTATGAAATAGTACTAATTTCGCTTCATTTATGAGATCAACACAAGAAACTACACACCAATGATTAACACGGCATTACTAAAAAAAATATGCGAAACGCCTGGGGCGCCTGGCTTTGAACAAAAAGTACGCGAATTAGTGATAAAAGAGGTCACCCCGATGGTAGATGAAATACGCTTGGATGCAATGGGCAACGTGATTGCCATTAAGCGTGGCAAAGAACGCAAAAAAGTAATGGTGGCGGCGCATATGGATGAGATCGGATTTATGGTATCTCATATTGATGAGGATGGTTTTCTTCGATTTTATCCTTTAGGGGGATTTGATCCAAAAACCTTGACCTCTCAACGAGTTATCGTACATGGCCGAAAAGACTTAATGGGCGTAATGGGCTGTAAACCAATACATATGCTATCCCCTGAGGAGCGAAACAAAGCCCTTCCAATCAATGAATATTTTATTGATTTGGGAATGCCTAAAGCGGAAGTGGAAAAATGGGTAGCCATAGGTGATCCTGTTACCCGTGAGCGCGAACTAATCGAAATGGGCGATTGTGTAAATAGTAAATCCATTGATAATCGGGTATCTGTGTTTATTCTGATCGAAACTTTGCGCGAATTGCAAAAAGAAAGCTTGCCTTATGATGTTTATGCCGTTTTCACAGTGCAAGAAGAAGTAGGTTTGCGCGGCGCTATTTCTTCGGCACATTTGATTGATCCTGATTTTGGATTTGGTTTAGATGTGACGATTGCTTATGATGTGCCAGGTGCTAAATCGCACGAAGTCGTAACTAAATTGGGGCATGGCGCAGCTATCAAAATTCTTGATGGTACTGTCATTTCCGACTATCGCATGGTAAGTTATTTAAAAAAGCTGGCGACCGAAGAACAAATTCCCTGGCAGCCCGAAATTATGGTCGGCGGCGGCACCGATACGGGTGGCATTCAACGGCATGGCAAACGCGGCGCGATCGTTGGAGCGATTTCTATTCCGCTTCGGCACTTGCACCAAACCATTGAAATGGCTAACAAACAAGATATTTACAATTGTATTCGATTATTGAAACTTGGACTGCAAAAACTTGACCAATTTAACTGGGAGTTTAAGTAATCTTTAAAACACTTGTTAATACATTCAATTCTACTCATTTTTTGCTACATTTGAAACTGAGAAACCTTATTTCAAAACAAAAAATGGGTATCATGAAAACCAACGCACCAAAAGTCATTACCTGGGTAATCGGACTCTTGTTAGGCCTTGGCGGCATTCTTGGCGAATTCGCTATGAAATCTGGCTTTTTGACAGAGAATGCCTTTTGGCTCTTAGCCGCAGGCTTCGTTGTACTATTGCTCGGCTCGAGCATCAAAGGTTTGTAAAGCACGAAAAGTCGGGGCTTCTTAAATGGGAAGTCTCGATTTTCCCAAACAATAAACACTAGGATTAGACGATAGATAATAGACTTTAGACAATCGGCGAGTTTCTTTTGAACTTTATGACTTACTCGCTGTCTAAAATCTATTATCTGGCTCTAAGAATTTCAAAAAATGTGGCAAGAAGAAAATAAGCAATTGAAAGCAGTTTTTAAGTTCCAGAGTTTTGCGGAAGCTTTTGCTTTTATGACCGAGGTGGCATTCTATGCTGAGAAAATGAATCATCATCCCAATTGGAGCAATGTGTGGAACACTGTCGAAATAAAACTAAATACGCATGATGCTGGTGATATTGTAACCGAAAAAGATCACAAGCTGGCAGCTGTCATTGATAAAGTGTTTAAGAAATATCAATAAAATTTATAAAGTGATATCATTCACTTGAAATGATGATGTCGCTTTAGTTTAATATGAAATATATCATCCCCGACATCGCCCGAATCTTACAAGGCGAAGTATTACAAACATCTACTGACTACACTTATATCGAACACCTCTTGTTGGATAGCCGTCAAATTCTTTTCCCGGCTACGGCATTGTTTTTTGCGGTGAGAGGCACGCGCCATAATGCACATGAATTCATTCCACAGCTATACGCTGAAGGAGTCAGAACCTTTGTTATATCTGAAAAAATTGATTTTAAAAATTATCCAGAAGCCAATTTTCTGCTCGTAAGCAATACCTTGGATGCCTTGCAAGCATTGGCCGCGCACCATCGACAAAGGTTTAATTTATCCGTGATTGGAATCACTGGTAGCAATGGCAAAACAATCATTAAAGAATGGCTATATCAGCTTTTGCGAGAAGATTTTCACATCGTGCGAAGCCCGCGAAGCTACAATTCTCAATTTGGTGTACCCTTGTCGGTTTGGCAAATCCAGCCAGAACATAATCTTGGCATTTTTGAAGCCGGTATTTCTCAAATGGGTGAGATGGAGCGACTTGCACCGATTGTGCATTGTAATATCGGATTGTTCACAAACATTGGAGAGGCACACGCAGCAGGCTTTCCAAGCATAAAAGAAAAAATCCACGAGAAAGCCAAGCTTTTCGAGTTTGCGGACATTATTTTTTATTGCAAAGATCATACGCTGATTGCTAATGAAATTGAAAGTTTAAATAAAAAAACTTTCTCTTGGTCACAATCGCAAGATGCCGATTTACGTATCATCCAAATCATCAGCAACCAGCAACCAGAAGCCAGAAGCCAGACTTCTATCGAAGCCTTTTTTCAAAACGAAAAACACCAAATCGTCATCCCCTTTACGGATGCAGCTTCTATTGAAAATGCGATCCATTCTTGGGCTATTTTATTGCATTTGGGTATTGAAAGAGTGCTCATCCAAAAGCGTATGGCACATCTGGAGTCAGTAGAGATGCGCCTGGAGCTGAAGGAAGCGATCAATAATTGCATCCTCGTTAATGATAGCTATAATTCTGATTTGACATCTTTGACTTTAGCCCTAAATTTTTTAGAACAGCAGCGCAAAAAAGCTCGTCGAACGCTGATTCTATCAGACATTCTGCAAAGCGGCGAGAATCAGGAAACGCTTTACTCGAAAGTAGCTCAACTCATTGCAGAGAAAAAAATCAATCGCTTAATCGCTATTGGCGAGGCCATTGCTATTTTGAAAAATCAATTACCAAAAAGTATTGAAAGTTGGTTTTTCCCAAGTACAAATACCTTTTTTGAGCAATTTGATCAATTAAATTTCCAGAACGAAGCTATTTTGCTGAAAGGCGCGCGGCAATTTGCTTTCGAACGGATTGCTAATCGTTTGGCTTTAAAAGCGCATAAAACTGTATTGGAAATCAATCTTCAAAACTTAACAAGAAACCTTTATTTGTATAGCCGTTACCTGCGTCCGGGCGTACGCACGATGGCGATGGTGAAAGCAGCAGCTTATGGGAGCGGTGGCGCGGAAGTAGCGCGTTTATTAGAGTTTCAGGGTATTGATTATCTGACGGTTGCCTACACGGATGAGGGTATTGACTTGCGCAAAGAAGGTATTCATATTCCAATCATGGTGCTGAATCCTGAAGAAGCCAGCTTTGATGCGATGCGCCGTTATCAGTTGGAGCCAGAGATTTATTCTTTGAAATTGCTCGAAGCTTATGCTCTATATAGCAAAAACCAAAATGAGAAAACGCTCGATTTTCCTATTCATTTGAAGTTGGAAACCGGTATGCACCGCTTGGGTTTTTCTGAAAATCAACTCTCAGAATTAATTTACCTTTTGCAAGCACATCCTGAAATTGAAATCAAATCCATTTTTACCCATTTGGCAGCGAGCGAAGCACCTGAACATGATGACTTTACACTTAAACAATTACACTTATTTGAAAAAATGTATGAGCAGATTGTCGAAACCCTCCGCTACCGGCCCCTGCGCCATGCCTTAAACACAGCTGGCGTGCATCGCTTCCCCGATTGGCAGATGGATATGGTGCGCCTGGGTATTGGTTTGTATGGATTGGATAATTATGCTGAATTCAAAGAGAAATTGTTTACGGTTCTTTCGTTAAAAGCCACTGTTTCGCAAATTCATGACATCCAAGTAGGTGAAAGTGTAGGGTATGGTCGGCGTTGGAAAGCAGAAAGACCGTCGCGTATTGGTACGATTTCTATTGGTTACGCCGATGGCTTGAGGCGAGCAGTAGGCAATGGGAAATTCTCGGTTTGGTTACATGGGCAACGGGCTTGCATTGTCGGCACGGTAGCAATGGATATGTGTATGATCGACATTACTGATATTCCACAGGCCCATGAAGGCGATGAGGTTGAACTATTTGGCGAAAACCTTTCGGTGTGGGAATTGGCAAAAGCCTATGATACGATCCCTCTGGAAGTACTTACGACTATTTCTGAGAGGGTAAAACGGGTTTATATTCAGGAGTGATGTTGTTATTTGTTAACTGTTGTTGGGTAAGCTGAATTTCCAAATAACCAATAACAACCTCTAAACCGTTAACAAACTGTCAATAAAGTAGCGCCACAATATAAAATGAAACATTATCCTTAACTTTGCAGCGCTTTTTCGGAAGCTTTGATTTTAAGCAATTAATACCTGGCTTTAACGTTTGCTCATTCGAGTATAAAAACAAAATTATAACCATGAAACCGCGTATTTTCACTTTAATCGCTATGTTGGCTGCCCTGCCATTGCTTCTAAAAGCCCAACTAAAACAAGACGACCCGGTTTTGTTTACAGTTGATAATACTCCAGTACATTTGTCAGAATTCAAATACATTTATACCAAAACCAACGGTCAAACTGCAGATTTCTCAAAAAAATCCCTCCAAGAGTACCTCGATTTGTATGTCAAATTCAAACTCAAGGTGCAAAAGGCTAAAGAAATGCGCTTGGATACCATTCCGAGTCTGCAAACAGAACTTGCAGGCTATCGTAAGCAACTAGCCGATTCTTACCTCATAGATCGAGAAGTGACCGATAAGCTACTCAAAGAATTGTACGCACGCATCCAACAAGATATAGATGTAAGCCATATTCTGGTCACGATTGGCACGCCGAATACTGTCCCAACGCCTGCTGATACGCTGGCAGCTTACAATAAAATTATGGAAATCAAAAAGCGCTTGGATAAGGGGGAAGATTTTGCAAGTGTAGCCCGCGAAGCGTCGGAAGACCCATCAGCAAAGGACAATGGCGGCAATATCGGTTGGCTGGTCGCGCCCCTACCAAATACTTTTTATGATTTTGAAAATGCTATTTACACTTTAGCCATTGGCAAGGCATCCGCACCGATTCGCACTCGTTTGGGGTATCATTTGTTGAACGTCAATCAACGTCGCCCGGCACGAGGCGAGATAGAGGTAGCGCATATTCTGGCAAGAGCCGTGAATGGCAATTTTGATGCTGCAAAAACAAAAATTGATGCTATCTACGCTGAATTAGAAATGCCAGGGGCTAATTTCGAGCAAGTTGCTACTGAAAAATCGGATGATGAAATTACGAAAGCACGCGGCGGCTATTTAGGTATTTTTGGCATTGGTCGCTACGAGCGAGGTTTTGAGGATGCCGCTTTCGCCATTGAAAAAGACGGACAGTTTTCTCCTCCAATTCGCACCAGCATTGGTTGGCATATCATCAAGCGCATTACCAAACGAAGCATACAACCTTTTGATGTAGAAAAGAGTCGTTTAGAAGCAAAAATCAAGCAGGATAGCCGATTCGAACAAGCTCGTGTGGCGATGTTGGAACGCATTCGGAAAGACAATAATTTTAAAGAAGACCAAGCCGCTTTACAAGCTTTTATTGTTGCACAAGACAGTGCCGAGTTTTTTACGTTCAAATGGAAAGGAATCGAGGCAGATAGCGGTAAAATACTTTTTACCTTGGGCAAAGATACAAAAGCCAGCATCGGCGAATTTGCAGATTTTCTGGCCCGTTCTTCCAACAGACGGATTCGCCTGAAGGATGAAGGTGTTACAGCAGCAATCAACAGTTTGTATCCTGAATTTGTCAACGATGTTTGCCTGCGTTTTGAAGAATCGCAATTAGAAGTGAAATACCCTGAATTTAAAGCCCTGATGCGCGAATATGAAGAAGGTATTTTATTGTTTGAAGCGACCAAAATTATTGTTTGGGATAAAGCATCGCAGGATACAATTGGTTTAGAGAAATTTTATCAAAAAGAAAAAGAACGCTATCAATGGGCAGAACGTGCCGTTATTACTACTTTCAAAGTGACGGCAAGTGCGCGTGGCATCAATAATGATATTCGCAATTATACTGTTACACATACGCCAGAAGAGGTGTTGGCTAAGTTTAACACAAAAGATACCGTAATTGTGAGTATAGAGGAAAAGACAATGGAGCGGAAACCAGGCGTCAATACCGTGTGGAAAGAGAACGAAGTCAGTCGCCCTCAATTAAACAGAGATGGTACTACGGTTTTTGAAAAAGTAATGAAAGTGATTCCTCCGGGCATAAAAACTCTCAAAGAGGCACGGGGCTATGTGATCGCTGATTATCAGGATTATTTGGAACAAGAATGGGTGGGACAATTGAGGAAAATATATAAAATAAACATAAATCAAAAAGTCCTGGATAGCCTTATCAAGGCTTAAATGACAATACGATGATGTGGAGGACTGCACAAATAAAAACTATATTATATATTTTACTGGCAATTGTTTCTTTTGGAGCTTGTCAGTTGATTAACAAGGCAGAAGAAGATAATCGGCTGTTGGCGAAGGTGCATAACAAGACACTTTATTTGTCAGAATTGGATGGAATGTTCCCTGAAAGCACTACATCCCAAGATAGTGCGCTCATTATCAATGCTTTTGTGGAAAGATGGGTAAGAGAAGCCTTGCTTTTGCACGAAGCGGAGAAAAATATTCCAAGTGATTTGAATATTGACAAATTAGTACGCGATTATCGGGCATCGTTGGTGCGGCATAATTATGAGAAAATTATTATAGAACAACTGTTAGACTCAACCGTAACGGCTGAAGAGTTATTGGACTTTTACACACGACATCAAGAGCAATATCAATTGGAGGGATCGATTGTGCGTTGTTATTTTGTAAAAGTACCGCAATCGGCGCCGGATTTAGACCGTTTGCGTAGGCTTTGGAACAACAACTCGAATCAGGAAAGTTATTTCCAACTGGTAGATTACTGTACACAAAACGCCAATGCGCATTTGTTGGAAAAAGATGCTTGGTATCGCATTGAGGATATTGCCGCCGAATTTCCGCCTGGGGTAGTTGGAATAGAAAATGCTTCGCGGCGCGAAATAACCCATCGGGATGAGGATTATCAATATTTTTTAGAAATTTTTGAAGTGAAAAATCAAAATGAAATTGCTCCGCTTGTTTTTGTGGAAGATGAAATAAGGAAAATGATATTACGCAATCGTAAGATCAAGCTATTGGAGGATAAAAAAGAAGAAATGTACGAATTGGAGTTGCGCCGCAATAACATTCAAATCTATACGCAATAAGTAAAGGAGCATATTTTAGTTCAAACAATAATTTTTGTAAAGAACCTAATTATCACTGTTATTGACTGTCAAATTGCTCGACTATTTAACATTAAATGCGAGATATGAAAAAGCTGATCGTTGTTTTTGTTATGCTACTTTTCACGGGGATAAATATAGTGGCGCAGCGCGCTGTAATTGATAAGGTAATTGCCAAAGTAGGCGGAGAATTATTGTTATTATCGGAGGTAGAAGAACAATATGCCTATATGGCATCGGAGAATCCTAATTTACCTGAAGAAGCTCGTTGCAATGTCATTGATGGCTTAATGACAGCTAAATTGTTGCTTAATCAGGCGAAGCTGGATAGCGTGGAGGTAAGCGATGATGATGTGGAAACGCAATTGAATGCCCGCGTTGACCGCATTCTGGCGTATATGGGGGGCGATGAATCGCAATTTGAAGCCTATTACGGTCAGACGATCAATGAAATGAAAGAGCAAAACAGGGAAGACCTGAGAAATCAGATCATGGTAGAACGGATGCGCAGCCAAATTATGAAAGATGTAACGGTGACTCCCGCAGAAGTAAAGCAATTTTTTCAAAATATTCCAAAAGATAGCTTGCCATATTTCAATTCGGAGGTAGAAATTCGTGAAATTGTTTACAAACCCAAAGTAAATGCCGAAGAACGCCAAAAAGCAATTGATAAACTGACCGAACTGCGCCGACGCATTATAGAAGGAGGAGAAGACTTTGCAGCATTAGCTCAAAAATTTTCTGATGACGGTGGCTCTGCGAGATTAGGCGGCGATTTGGGCTGGGCAAAACGAGGCAAATTCGTGCCCGAATTTGAAGCAACTGCTTATAATCTTGAAAAAGACCAATTGTCTGAAATAGTAGAAAGTGATTTTGGGTTTCATTTGATCCAGTTATTGGAGCGCCGTGGTAACTCGATTCATGTACGTCATATCCTCATCAAACCGGAAATTACTGATGAAGACCTAGAACTTGCACGAATTCATTTGGATTCCGTGCGCACATTGATTGTAAAAGATTCGATTTCTTTTTCCTTTGCGGTGAAGCGTTTTTCCGATGAGAATTCGCAGAGCTATAACAACGATGGTAGAATCGTCAATCCTGCTACCGGCAATACTTTTTTTGAAATTGGCGACCTCGACCCCGATATTTATTTTACAATTGACACTATGGACGTTGCAGAAATCTCCGCGCCCTTTGAATTTAAAGACCCGGTTGGAGAGTCTTACTTCCGGATTGTATTGCTGCAATCACGTACGGCACCTCATCGAGCAAGCCTCGATCTCGACTATTCAAAAATTCAGAAAGCAGCCATCGAAGCTAAGAAAAATGAGTTCATCACTCGCTGGGTAATGGATAAAATTGACGGTACTTTTGTATCCATTGATCGGGCTTATGACAACTGTCAATTGCTAGATAAATGGCGCGACAAAAACATTCGGCCTTAAAGACTTTAGTGGAAACCCGAGGTATAAAATTCATTTTGCAAATCCTGTCAATTTATAGCTACCATAAGCGCTGGTTCATTGCATTCTTGAAAAAAAGAATGTAACTTTATCCTTATGTCATTGAATTTTAAGCCCCAATAGTCCTATTAAATAGCATTCATAGGGTGTTATTATTTTGTTAAAAATATATTTGACGTTATTTGTAGCAAACATTTTACGTCAAAACCATATCTTTATACAATTGTTGTCGTTATATATGCACTACGACTTTGGAATTTAACAGAAATGCTTTCCTTCACGACTATAAAACGTAAACTTATGAAGTTGAGAGGACCGATCTTCTTCTCTGTGCTGTTGATTACGCTATTGGTAGCAGCGTTCTATCCACGAGTGGATAGTGAAGAAAAAGATGCATTGTTGATGCTTTCCGTGCTAAAAGTTATGGGACAATTGCATTACCAACCCCAGCAACTCGACGATCATTTTTCTCAAAAAGTATTTGATCTATATTTGGATCGCATTGATAGCGATCGTCGTTTTTTGACTCAAAAAGACATCAAACAACTCGAAAAATATAAGACACTGCTGGATGACCAAGCTATGGCAGGTAATTTTGATTTTTTCAATACTTCATTGGATTTACTCAATGCAGGTATTGAAAAAGCGCAAGGCTATTACCGCGAAATTCTTGCCCAGCCTTTCGACCTTAAAAAAGAGGAGTATATCGAATTAGACAGCGATAAACGCGATTTTCCTAAAAGTGATGCCGAACTTAAAGACTATTGGCGCCGCTACTTGAAATACGATGTCGTAAATCGTGTAACAGATGCTTTGGAAGCACAGAAGCAAGCGGGAGAGCAAGGAGAACAAAAATCCGTTGAACAGCTTGAAAAAGAGGCACGCACCAAAGTAAAAGAAGCTTACGACAGTGGATTTGAGCGTTTGATAAAAACGAAGCGTAATAGACGTCTTAGCGCTTATCTGGATGCAGTTACCAATATTTTTGACCCTCATTCCGGCTATTTTGAGCCTTACGACAAGCAGAACTTTGATCTTTCGGTGAATGGAAGGCTGGAAGGTATTGGCGCTCGATTAGGTCAAGCCGGTGATTATGTGAAGATAGCTTCTATTGTGGTAGGAGGCCCCGCCTGGAAAACAAAGGAATTACAAGAAAATGACTTGGTTATCAAGGTTACGCAAGGCGATGGCGAACCCAAAGATGTGACGGGTATGCAAGTGGATGAGGTGGTGCAATTGATACGCGGACCAAAGGGTACGAAAGTAAAGTTGACCGTAAAGCGCTCCGATGGAGTTGTGAAAGATATTACTATTATTCGAGATGTAATCGTTTTTGAAGAAACTTTTGCAAAATCGCTCATTTTAGATGGTACAACGCCGAATGAAAAAATTGGATATATCAATCTACCAAGTTTTTATAGCGATTATGAAAATGAAACAGGCCATAACTGTTCAGAAGATGTTGCCAAAGAAATTGAAAAGCTCAAAGCAGAAAACGTAAGCGGCATCATCCTTGACCTGCGCAATAATGGCGGTGGCTACCTGCATGAGGTAGTAAATATGTCGGGCTTATTTATTGAAAAAGGGCCGATCGTACAAGTTAAATCGAGGGGAATGAGGACGGAAATTAAAGAAGATGAAGACCCCTCCGTGCAATACAATGGGCCATTGGTAGTGATGGTCAATAATTATAGCGCCTCTGCTTCCGAAATTCTGGCGGCCGCTTTGCAAGATTATGGGCGGGCGATTATTGTGGGTAGCAAATCTACTTTTGGAAAAGGGACGGTTCAGCGCTTTGTGGATTTAGACAGATTAATCGTTGGGCATGAGGAAATCAAACCAATGGGCGAAGTGAAACTCACAATTCAAAAGTACTATCGGGTTGATGGTGGTTCTGTTCAACTGAAAGGTGTGACGCCGGATATAGCTCTGCCCGATATTTATCAATTTGTGGAAATAGGCGAAAAAGATTATGAATATCCGCTCGCATGGACGGAGATAGAAAAGCTTGATTATCAGCAAGATGTTTTCAAAATTAATAATATTGACAAAATTCGGATCAATAGTCAGAACCGCGTTGCGAACAACCCCATTTTTAAGGAAATTATTGAGTATGCTAAAGTCATAGAACAGCAACGTAACCAAACCAATTACCCACTAAGCTTGGAAAAATATACGGCGCTCGCGGAAAGCCGGGATGCTCAATCAAAGACATTTAATGAGTTATTTAAAAGCAACGTGAATAGTGGTGTTATAAACATTCCGATGGATGTTGCATCACTCAATACCAATGAAACCGCTAAAGCTCGGAATGAAGAATTTATCAAAACGGTATCTAAGGATATGCATATTTACGAAACAGTTCGGATTATGCATGATTTGATAAAAATGAATAACTGATTTTATAGTATTTTAAAACAAGCAAGACTTTTAGATGCGCGCGCTCCAAAAGTCTTGCTTGTTTTTTGAAGACATCAATAACCAAAAACTTCCTCCATTTTTAATTCTTTTACAGCTCCGAAATTAGCAAGATAATCCAAGTCCACTTGTTGTTTATTGCCCATTACAAGGAAAGTGAAATTCCTGCCTCGCACGAAGCGGCGGTGAAAATCAACCAAGGTCGTCGCATCTGAATCTTGTATGGCATTGTACAAATCGGGCCCGAGATTTCGCTCAAAACCAAGGTCACGAGCGGACATAGCTTCCCAAAATACGCGTCGGCGAGGCAAACGCTCGCTTTCCATTTGTTTGAGAATGGTCAAACGTGCATTGTCAATTTGCGATTCGATCAAAGGCATATTTTCAATAATTTCCAATAAAGCAGGCACGGCATCCGGTATTTTATCTGGCTGTGTGCCAACGTAAGCCTGCAAATAATGTGACAAATCTTTTTTTCGAGGCGAGGTGTAAAAAGCATAAGTTGAATAAGCCAGCGCTTTGGATTCTCGAATTTCCTGGAAAACAATCGAAGACAAGCCGTAGCCAAAATATTCATTATATAATTCCCGCATCCGGTGTTCATCAAGATTAAAATAAGGTGTTCCACGTGAAACTAACATGATTTCGGATTGAACAATCGGAAATTCCAAGAAAAACACTTGATTTTGTTCAGTTGCCAATTGCGAAAACTGTTTAGGAGCGGGTACTGCTTGTAAATGTTTGGATACTTTATGGTATTTTTCCAAAAGACGTGCTACTTCAGTTTTAGAATTCTGACCATAATAATAAATTCGATGCTCAAACGAAGTCAAAGAAAGAATGCCTTCGATCAATTCAGCAGGCTTCAGGTTCTGCAATGCTGCTGCTGAAAGCCGATGGGTAAAAGGCGAATCCACCCCATACCGCGCATAACTGGCCATAGCCTCCCGAAGGATCACATTACTATCCTGCTTGGCATTGGCGCGTTTCAATAATACATCTGCGACCAAATTCCGCAAAGCTTCTTCATCCTCTTTGGCATCCGCCAAGATATGTTCCATTAATTGAATTCCTTGTTCAAAAGACTCTTCCAAACCACTGAGTGATACGTAAGAACGCTCGTCGTTCGTATGTACATCAAAACTCAAGCCCAGGCGAAAAAATTCTTGCTGAAGCAGAGCGGGTGTGTAGCGACTTGTACCCAGATAAGGCAAATATTGCATGGCAAGCGCCAATTTACGGTCGTTGTTTTTGCCCATCTCGAAGATGTAATCCATACGAAACAGTCCATTTTGCTCGTTTCGCACGTAATTTAACTCGATACCATTTTGTAATGGCAAAACCTCAATCACTTCTGAAAAATCAGGGAAAACCGGCTCGATACGTGCGGCTTCTTTCGATAAGAAATGAAGCGCAAAATCAGAAGTGGCAACTCGATTGAGTTCAACGGCTGTAATGGCAGGTTTCTCTACCCGAATAATATTGGGATCATCCCCCTGGCGCTTATAAATCACAACGTAATTATCTTGCAAATACTCATTGGCAAAATCAATCACTTGTTGCTTATTCAACTTTTGTAAATCCTCTAATTGGCGAACATAATGCTCCCAAGGAACGCCAAGAATAAAATTTTGCGACATTGCATTAACCCGCGCCCGATTGGATTCGGTATCGCGCAATTCATCTAATTTGTAACTTTTTACAACGGCTTCCAGCAACCAGTCTTCAAAATCTCCCTTTTTCAGTTTTTCGACCATTTGCAATAATAGCTGCTCCGCAGTTTCCAACGATTGCCCTTCGCGCGGCTCGGCGTGCAAACCTAGTATGGCGTAATCTTCGTATTGCCAAACCCAAGCTTCTGATTCCAGTACCTTTTGTGCCTGGTTCAGAAAGATATCTATCAAACCGGCTTGTTGATTGTATAAAATTGCTTGCAACATGAGTAACATCAACGAATCATCACTCCGGCTTCCGCCAAAACGCCAGGCAATCTGCACATACGGCGACTCCTGACCGAATACCTCTTTGCGGATCGGGACTTCAATGGGGGGCTGGGGTTCAAATGAAAATGGCGGAATTTCTTTGGATTCATAATCTCCAAAATAACGCTCGGCCATCGCTACTACTTCATCCGTATCGAAATCACCGGCTAATACGATCGCCATATTATTTGGCACGTAATATGTATTAAAATATTGCTGAATCTTTATGTGAGAAGGATTTTTCAAATGCTGGGCAGTACCAATCGTGGTTTGTGTGCCATAAGGGTGCTTCGGAAAAAGCCCCGCTCGCATAGCGTTGCTTACTTTACGAAAATCCTTATCTTGTCCGATATTAAATTCTTCATAAACCGTTTCCAACTCAGTGTGAAAGAGTCGCAGCGCCATCATGCGGAAGCGCTCCGATTCTAATTGCATCCATCGTTCCAATTCATTCGAGGTAATGTCGTTTACATACACGGTTTGTTCTACCCAAGTATAGGCGTTGGTATCTTTGGCACCGATGGCAGAAACCAATTTGTCATATTCATTAGGTGCGACCAATTTGGCGGCTTCAAAGGAAACCCGATCAATCTCAGCATAAATCTTTTTGCGTTCTTCTTCATTCGTAGCTTGGCGATGTTGTTCGTATAAATCGGAAATTTTTTCTAAGAATATTTTTTCAGCCTCCCAATCGAGTGTACCAATTTTACTTGTGCCTTTGAAAAGCATATGTTCCATATAATGTGCCAGACCGGTGGTATCCGAGGGGTCTTGTTTCGATCCAGAGCGCACGACGATATTGGTGTAAATTCTTGGCTCGTCTTTATTCACGCTAAGAAATAACTTCATGCCGTTCGGTAGGGTGTAGATTTTTACACCAAACGGGTCATTAGGGACGGTTTGATAAGTGTAGTTTTTTAGTTGCGTTTCAGTCATAGTCAAATGTTGATTATCCAGCTATAAACATCCAAACCGGAATGCTGGTTTCCAAAAATAGCAAACCTCGTAGGTTTTTGCATCAACCCACGAGGTTTTAGGTTAAAAAATTTTGCCAAGTGAAGCTTTATAACTTTAGTCTTCCTTGGCGTACACCGTCTTCATATTGAATGATGTAAGGACCTTTAAAGCCATGTTGTTTCACCAATTCAAGGGCTGCGGCTGCTTCCTGTGTGCTAAAATAGTCACCCAGCAATACACGAGTTAATTCACGTTCGGTGATATATTCCGTCACCAATGTACCCATCTCTTTTACCACTGCAAATGCCTTATCATCAGGATTGTATTTTTTCAAAGCCACCATCTGTATCCGATAATAAACGCCTTTATGTCGTGGCGCAGTAGTAACGATGCTGTAGTTTTCTTCATCTTTGATGATATAGCTTTCTCCTTCTTTAGTTGAAATGGCTTCCTTCTCAGGTTCTTTTACTGGCTGCACCGGGCGATTGATACTTTTTATCAAATAAACAGGTTGTCCATAAACATATAATTCTGGGTCATCTGTAGCAAATTGGAAATTGTAAGGATCATAGCCTTCGCCTTGCACAACTACCTTGTAGTTCTTTCCAGATTGAATATCAAAAGCATAAGACCCTTCTGGAAATACTTTTTGCTCGATGATAGATTCCGCACCCCCCGATAATTCGTAAAGGCTAACCGTTACAGAAGGCGCTGGTGCGCCGCTTGCCTGATCGTAGATGCTGCCTCGCAAGCTAATGCGACGATCTCCCGATTCGCCAAAAACAAAAATATCTTCATCGCGGGTGCTGGTTTTTTGGCTGCCGAATACACGGTTAGAAACCAAAAATCCACCCATACCCGACTTATTTTTTACATAAGAATAATCATCAGCACTGGAATTGATCGGCATACCGGCATTGAGTGCAGGTGACCAACGCGTACCGTCGCCTTTAGAAGTGAAGACATCAAACCCGCCAATGGAAATCTGACCATTGGAAGCAAAATACAAAGTGCCGTTATTCACATCATAAAAAGGCGTAATTTCATCACCAAGCGTATTAACAATACCACCCAAATTGATAGGCGAAGAAAATTCAGAATTTTCATTTGCCAAATCTCGGCTGGTGTACCAAATATCCATACTGCCTCTACCGCCGTCACGGTTGGACACAAAATACAAGATTTCCCGACCACCTTGGTGTACCACATTTGGATGCGTAGAAGTTGTTTTTTCGGCATTGATAAAATCCGGTAGGCGTTCCGGTTGCGACCAAGTATTGCCGCGCCGTTTGATGACAAAAATTTCGCAACGTGAAGTCAGATCACCCCAATTTTGAGCACCGCTGCAAATTGTGAAATAAAAGCGATTGCCATCAGGTGAAGCAAATCCATTGCAAAAATGCTGATCGTTTTGGATAACTGGAAAATTCTCAGGCGTTGTGCCTTTCGACCATTGCTCCCCTTGTTTTTGCGAGCGATAAATGCGGGCTTTGCCGCCCATTGTGGAAGAATAATATAGCACATCATCCGAAAAAGCAAAAGGCGCAAACTCGGACGAGGCCGAATTGATGCTTGTACCAGGGTATTGCAATTTGAAGTTTTTGTCGAGCTGCAAAGGCAATTTCATACCCAATTCGCAACCAGCGGTTTCCGTTTTTATAATGTCCTCCAAAATATTTTTCGACTCGCCGGTGTATTTGTCAAAAAACTCCTGGAACGCCGTTTTAGCTTTGTCGTATTGCCCGTCTTGCTTGAGGCTGCGTGCATATTTCAAACCTACTAATGGAAAATCCTTGCTATCGTCTTTTACATTGCGGTAAGCATCGGCGGCTTTCCGGTAATCTTTCACCAAGTAGTAACATTCGCCTGCATTAAAAATGAGGTCTTTTTTCTTGTCTTTCTTTTTCCAGGCTTGTTCATAGTTTTTAGCGGCTTCGGCGTATTTGCCTTCTTTGTAGAGATCATCTGCCAGTTTGGCGTGTTTTTTCCAACTCAAATTGTCCTGCGCGGAAAGGAGGGAAGTGATGCTCAAACCAACAACCAGAAAGAGGATTCTTGTTGTCATGACGTTTAGATTAGTTTTGTAGAATTGATAACGTTTTCTCATAGACATCTTTTGAAAAAGTAAACCTTATGCTTGTAATAATTTTTCGATCACTTTTGCGAAGTGCTTGTGTTCTAATGCCTGCACCTTATGGGCTATATCTTCTGACGTATCATTTGGCTCAAGGACACATTTTTCCTGAAAAATAATATCACCCTTGTCGTAATGCTCGTTTACGTAATGAATCGTAATACCTGATTCTCGCTCATCGGCGGCTTTGACCGCCTCGTGTACCCGCATCCCATACATCCCTTTGCCACCGTACTTGGGCAATAATGCAGGATGGATATTAATAATTCTTCTATCAAACGCTTTCACCAAGTAATCTGGTATAAACCATAGGAATCCTGCGAGGACGATCAAGTCAATTGCTCGATTTTGTAAATCTGCTAGAAGTTGTTCGGTTTCGTAGAAATCTCGACGGTTAATGACAATTGTTTCAATATCGTTTTCTTGGGCAATGTTCAGTACGGGAGCGTCTTTTTTGTTGGATAATACTAAACGTACATTGATATACGGATTCGTATGAAAATATTCAATAATTTTTTTTGCATTAGAACCAGTACCCGAAGCAAAAATGGCGAGGTTTTTCATTTTGTTGTGGTGCGATGGTTTTTTGGTGCGATAGTGTTAGGATGCTATATTCTAAAGGTATTAAAACACTTTAACACCATAACACAATTATTTAATCTGCCGATACTTCGATGAGTTGGCAGGATCTACCCGTGACATAATTTGTATGACCTTATCTTGCTCGGCCAAAGTACCGCGTTTAAAAATCTCCACAATTTCTTGTGATTTGGTATTGTTGAACATTTGTACAATCATCGAATTGGGATACGCTTGATTAACATTGCCTATTTTTTCGATCGCTCCGACGATTGCTGTTCTTCCATTCGATACATTTTCCGACATCACATCGAGTGCCAGGCGATGGTATTCGTACATAGCTTCCCGAAAAGGGCGTACACGCGGCGAGAGGATGTTTTCAATAATCCAATAACGATTGCGATTGCCATCGAGTGAACGCCAGCCTTTATTCACGGAAGCAGCATTTTCAGGGATACTATTTAAAATTTCCTGAGCCGCCTGGAAATATTTTTCACCTCCCAACAGCGCAAAACTATCATAATCCATGCCCAGGATGATATAAGCATAGAATGAAAGGATATGCGAAAGGTTGTCATTGTAGCTATTGCGACTAAAAATCAGTGGTTGAAATTGCTCATAAATAAAGGTGACATCCCTGTCAATATGATTAAAAAGCACGGTTTCTTCGGCACTATTATAAATCGGTCGGGATGCCTGAATGGCAAGCTCTGCCTTAAAACTGGTAGGCGAGGTTTCCTCCTGAATCGTGAGCAAGATATTGCAAGTGATACGTTCCGATGTTTCATAATAATCGTCCGTCCATTTTTGACTATTCATGAACTCTCGGATGCTTTGCTCCAGGGTCTGAAATACTTTAGGGTCAACGGTTTGAAGCTTCTGAATGTTAATTTTTACGGTGGTATTCAATTCTTGTGCCCACAAGCTATGTATCCCGATAAGAAGAGCGACTATTACAAGCAATTTCCTCATCTTCATTTTATTTTGCCATTATCAAAGCAATTTCCGTCAGAATATCTTCTGCAACAGCATTTTTGGATTTTAACTCAAATTTTTTCAACTTATTGTCCTTTCCTATCATGCTGATTTTATTTGTATTGTAGTCAAAACCTGCTCCTGGGTCTTTGAGGGAATTTAACACAATCAAATCAAAATTTTTCTTTACCAGCTTACTTTTGGCATTTTCTTCTTCATTGTTGGTTTCTAATGCGAAGCCAATGAGCAATTGTCCATTCCGCTTTTGCTTGCCAAGCGTTGCTGCAATGTCAGGATTTTCAACCAATTCAATGTTCAAGCTTTCACCTTTGCGTTTCATTTTTTGTGTGGCAATTTCCATCGGCCGATAATCAGAGACCGCTGCTGCCAGAATAGAAATATCCGCCGTAGGAAAATCTGCAAGCGCCGCCTCGTACATCTCTTGGGCTGTTTCCACTTTGATAAGCTTTACATTCGGATGTGTCGGTACATTTTTAGAAGGTCCGAGTATCAAAACAACTTCCGCACCGCGCTGTGCAGCAGCATCTGCAATGGCTACGCCCATTTTGCCGGAAGAGCGATTGCCAATGAACCGCACCGGATCAATCGGTTCATAAGTTGGCCCAGCGGTGATCAGTACTTTTTTATTTTGAAAATCCTGCTTTTTTCCCAAAAACTCATTTAAGAAATCCATAATGTGTTCCGGTTCTGCCATTCGCCCTTCGCCGATGAGTCCACTCGCAAGTTCGCCATGTTCTACTGGAATAAGCTGGTTTCCAATGCTTTGTAAGCGTTTTACATTCTCCTGTGTGGTTGGATGGTGCCACATATCCACATCCATAGCCGGAGCAAAAAACACAGGACACCTCGCTGACAGATAAGTCGCTACAATAATATTATCACTGATGCCGGAAGCCAGCTTGGCCAAAGTAGTTGCTGTAAGCGGCGCAATAATTATGGCATCGGCCCAAAGCCCAAGCTCCACATGGTTGTTCCAGCTTTCTTCGGAAGCAACTTCGGTAAAAACCGGATTTTTGGATAAAGTAGAAAGGGTAAGTGGTGTAATGAAAGTCGTGGCAGCTTTGGTCATCAGTACTTTTACCTCAGCGCCTGATTTGACCAGCAAGCGTATCAAAAAAGCAGTTTTGTATGCAGCAATACTACCGGTGACGCCCAATAGTATTTTTTTACCTCTCAGGTTTGTCATTGGGTTACAGTACAAACTTCGCAGGTTCTAAAAACCTGCGAAGCATATAAATTACTGTGGTTTCTTTCTGTTATTTTTGTTGTAACGATAGTACAACTCTCCACTCATGTACTCTTCGGTCGCAATAATCACCGGATTTGGCAAGCGCTCATAAAACTTAGAAATTTCGATCTGTTCTTTATTTTCGTTGATCTCTTCAATGGTTTCGCTCGACACGGCAAATTCGTCCAGCTTGTTATGCAATTCGTGCTTCAATTCTACATTGAGTTGCTTGGCGCGTTTGGTGATGATAGCCAGCGTTTCATAAATATTTCCGGTAGTACCCGCCATTTCCTTTACATCGCGCGCTCTAACGTTGGGATCCAGTCCCTGAACTTTGTTTTTGATATCCGACATTATTAAGTTGATTTATTTTTTTTGACGAATCACTTTGAATATTGTTCACCTCTTTGCTGTAAGCGCTATTTTTATAACGCTGCAGAAATTTATCGGCCTGTTCTTGGGCATCCTGATAGCGTTCCAATTGCTTGTCCACCACGCTGTTTTGCGCCAGCAAATACGCCGAACGCACAATCATATAGCGGGTTTCTTCTCCATTTTTGGTTTCAGGATAATCTTTCAACAGGTTTTCAAAGACATGGGTCGCCGATTGATAAAGGCGCAAATCGAAATAAAGTTTACCTGTTTCAAATACTTTGTGTTCCAACTTGGCCCGCATCTCATCAATCAACTTATTGCATTCGTTCACTCTTTCACTTCGCGGATAAGTATTTACGAATAGCTGAAACTCGTCAATCGCTTTATTCGTATAGGTTTGATCCAATCGAAAAATCGGCGATAATTGATAATTGGAATAGGCGGTCATAAAATCTGCTTCCTCCCGCAAGGCGCTACTGGTATAAGTCTGCGAAAAGTTTTTAAAATAATAAGCCGCCAATAAGTATTGTTCTAAAAAATAATAAGTGTAAGCGTATTTGTAATAAATTTCCTCGGCTTCCTTTTGTCCGCGAAAGCTACTGATAATCAACTCGTACAACGTTTGCGCTTTTTGATATTCTTCTTCCTCGTAATAAGCATTGGCTTTTTGATAAATCAACTGCACATCTCCACTGGCGCGAATACGCTCAAATTCGCTTTTGCAAGAAGGCAACAACAGCGCAATAACAAGCGAAAAACTAAGCAATCGAACAATAGGATTTTTCATAGGGACGCAAAGTTACATTTTTTTATAAAAGGAAGCAATTTTGTTTTTCGATAATCGAAACGAAAACAAGCCTTTAGCGCTTCAAAGCAACCAGGATGCTTCGGTTTTTATCTTTTTAAAGAAAGTGCGAATCGGAAAAAGGTTGTACGCAAAATGCGCTTAATGGAAGCCTTTTTCTAAATTTGATATTTCGCAGGATGGCTACCATGGAACGACTCGAAGAATTTCGTTTTTTCTACAATCATACGATTTACCCGGAACTACTGCGCATGGAGCGGCAACGCTTGCGTCTGGTGGCTTTGTTGGGCTTATCTTTTGTACTGTTGGCAGGTATGATTGTTTTTGAATTGTATTTGGATATTTTGGTGGTTACGCTGGTATTGACTATCCCACACGTCGCTTTTATCGGTTTTTTGTTGTGGCAGATTCGTCGCTTCCGACAAACATTTAAGCCTAATGTGGTAGATTTATTGCTCGATTTTATTGACAATGGCCCAAATTTTGATGCCAATTTCCCGCTCTCCTATGAATCGGAAGGCGGACTTTCTAAATCCGATTTCCTGCAAAGCGGTATCTTTGTAACGCAGGGGCAATATTACAGTTCCGAAGATGCCATTAAAGGCAGAATCGGAGAGATTGAATTTAAACTCTGCGAATTGAATGTGAAAGAAATTTCGCCAGTGCGCAATGATTTGGACGACGTCTTCAAAGGCGTTTTTTTACACGCCAAATTTACGGCGCCTATCAAAGGTCGTATGATTGTGTGGCCGAGGGAACAACGGCAATACTTGACGCGGGCGATCAAGCAATTTACAAGCGAAAAATATAAGGGTGTCAATGCTGATCACGAAATCAATAATCCTGCATTCAAGGAATTATGGATGACCTACGCTACGCCGAACACCCACGTGGAAGGCATTCTACCCGATCCGATGCAAGAAGCAATCGTGCGTTATTATCGTCAAACTCAAAAAAATATTTACTTTTCTTTTCATAATCAGGATTTTTATGTGGCGATTACGCAACCAAAAGACCTTTTAGAACCTTTTATCTTACGCTCCAACCTGAGTTATGACTTAGTGTTGGAATTTATGCGCGACATCAATCTGGTGTTGCGAATTGTACACGAATTCGATCAAAAAATTTAAAAACATGAAGCGCTTTCTTTTATTTTTAGCCTTAACCATTGGTTCTTTTTTTCAATTATTTGCACAGCCCGCAGCCATCGAAGAAAATTCGCTTCTTTGGGAAATCAGCGGCAAAGATTTGAAGCAACCTTCTTACCTGTTTGGCACGATTCACATGATTAATAAAAAGGATTTTATCCTGACCGATGCTACCAAAACCTCATTGAATAAGGCACAGCAAGTGGCTTTTGAAATCAATATGGAGGAAATGAGCGATTTTTCGGTGCTGATGCCCTTGATGATGAAGGCTTTTATGGCGGATGGGAAAACCCTGCGTGATTTGGTGAGTGAAGAAGATTATAAATTGGTGAAAGCGCATTTCGATGAAATGGGGATGCCCTTGATGATGTTAGAACGCATCAAACCAATGTTTCTCTCGGCGATGGGCGCTGGCGATATGCAAGCCAATGGCGAAATGGTTTCTTATGAAATCGAATTGATGAAATTGGCTAAAAACCAAGATAAACCGATTGCCGGATTGGAAACTGCTGAATTTCAAATGAGTATGTTCGATAGCATTCCTTACGAAGCGCAAGCGCAAATGCTAGTGGAAAGCATTAAATCGAGCAAAGGTGGTGACGATCAATTCGACCAATTGGTCGAATTGTACAAAAAACAAGACCTCGTCGGCTTGCAAAAAATGCTCGAAGGCGATGGTAACATTGAGCAATATGAAGATTTGTTGCTCGTGAAACGCAACAAAAACTGGATACCTGTGATGGCAAAAATGATGGTGAGCAATCCTACTTTTTTTGCAGTGGGCGCCGGGCATCTTGGTGGAGAACAAGGCGTTATATCGCTGCTACGCAAGGATGGTTATGCCGTAAGACCTTTGAAGTGAGGAAAATAGTAGAAAATGGCTGAAATATTAATAAAAAAGGATATTCGACAAAGTAGCAAACAAGACTTAGAAGCTGTGCTTCAAGACTGGGGCGAGCCGCGTTTTCGTGCGAAACAGATTTATGAATGGCTATGGCAGAAAGGTGCACATTCCTTCGAGGTGATGACCAATCTCTCCAAACCCTTGCGCCAAAAGCTATCTGAAGAATTTACGATCAACGCTATTTCATTAGATAAAGAACAACGCAGCGCCGATGGCACCATCAAGTCGCGCTTTCGCTTGCACGACGGGCACTTGATCGAATCGGTGCTGATTCCTGTACCCGAAGACAATCGCTACACGGTCTGTGTCTCTTGCCAAGTGGGCTGTAGCCTTACCTGCAAATTCTGCGCCACGGGGCGCATGAGCCGCCTGCGCAACCTCGACGCCGCCGAGATTTTTGATCAGGTTCTCCTGGTAAACCAGCAAGCCCTCGACGTATTCGGGCATCCCCTTACCAATATCGTTTATATGGGTATGGGCGAACCACTGTTAGCTTACAAAAATGTATTGGAAAGTGTAGCGCGCATCACGTCCCCGGAGGGTTTGAATATGTCCCCTAAGCGTATCACAGTCAGTACCGCCGGTATCGCAAAAATGATCCAAAAGCTAGCCGACGATGGCGTAAAATTCAATCTGGCCCTATCCTTGCACGCGGCGGACGATGACAAGCGCAACGAGATCATGCCCATTAACGAGCAGAACAATCTCGCCGCTTTAATGGAAGCCCTGGAATATTTTTACAATCAAACGGGTAATCGCATTAGCTACGAATATATTGCTTTTCAGAACTTCAATGACCATATCGAAGATGCCAAGAATTTATTGAAACTCTGCAAGCGCTTCCCGGTGAGGGTGAATATCATCGAATACAATCCCATTGATGGAGCGCCCTTTCTAAAGGCCACCGAGCACAAGATCGATGTATTCGCGCAGTACCTCAGAGATCATAACGTAATGGTGACCGTTCGCCGCAGCCGTGGGAAAGACATCGACGCCGCCTGCGGGCAACTAGCGAATAAGGAATAATATCATTTACTTTCCGATACAAAAAGTAATTTTAATTGATTTTCAATTATTTAAATCACATAAGATACAAATAAGGTGCTTTATTTCCGAAACAATAGTTTTACGAGCCTGTTTTTAGGCTTTCATTTCATTTTTTCAAAGGTCATTTAGTTTTTTATAAATTTTCTTCATTAAAAATTCTTTGACATAATCTCCAAAAGCTTTGTCCTCTAATATTTTTTCAAATATTTCCTGATTCTGATCCATGCGCCCGATTAGCTTATCAATAAATCTATCTTCAAAAGCGTATTTGAATGTATCTAACTTATTGACTTTGGCTTGCATCTGAAGGGTTTCATCGTCCAACAGTTCTGCTTCTATTTGGTCAAAGAATAGTTTGTCTGCTTCTTCAAAGTCCGTTCCGAAGCGTTCATTTAATACATTGATGATTTCGGATAACAAAGTTTCTTCCTCTTTCGCCCTTTTCAAACCTGCTTCGCTTGTGCCGCTTAATTCCCCTGTTTCTCCTTTTGTCAATTCAATTGCCCCTTCTTTGATTTTTTGCAAGCGGTAATATTCCAAAGCCAATTCATCATCTAAATGCAAGGATTCTGAAAGGTCACGCTTGGGCAATCTGGTTTGCAACAATTTGGCATAGGCATAAAATTTCTCAAATTCTGTATCAACAAAAGGCATGATTTGCGATAGGAACGCATACAAGTTTGTCCAGGTACGCAAGCCTTTTTTAAACTCATCCTTCTTTTCTTCTTCATTGATAGCCTTAAATCTATCCACTGCATTGTCTGTGAACGCATATAAGTATTTCTGCTCTTTTGGATGATTCAGCTTTGTAGCGGGATTGAAATAGACATTAGCGAAAGCGTCTATCTCATTTTCCCAATAGATTTGGAATTGGTCAAGCCTGGCTTTTAAATCATACAAGTGATTTACGTCCGTTTCTTCCGTTACGGTGGTCGTTTCGTAATAAGGTTGGAAAGCATCCAAAATAGTTTGCCGCTCATTGACAAAATCCAATACGAACGTATCTTCCTTTCCGGGGCAGGTTCTATTCAATCTCGAAAGCGTTTGTACCGCTTTCACGCCCGATAATTTTTTGTCCACGTACATCGTATGCAGCAAAGGCTGGTCAAAACCAGTTTGATATTTATCTGCTACAATCAAAATTTTGTATTCGTCTTTGTCAAAAATGGTAGGTAATTCTTTTTCACTATATCCCGTCAATTGAGGCTCTGAAACACCATCGAGGGCATTATCATCTATCACTTTGCCGGAGAAGGCAACCAAGATTTTAATTTCCTTATCATAGCCCTTTTGTTTGAGGTAGCTTTTAAAATTTTCAAAATAGCGTTTTGCGTGTAGGCGAGACCCACAAACCAACATCGCTTTGGCTCTGCCTCCTATCTTTTTGGAGACAATATCTCTGAAATGCTCAATGATGATTTCGGTTTTTTGGGCAATGTTGTGCGGGTGCAAAGAAACATACTTCCCAATCGCTTTGGCTGCTTTTTTCCGGTTTAGCTGTGGGTCATCTTCGATTGCTTTGGTGAGTTTAAAGTATAGTTCGTAAGTAATATAATTCTGCAACACATCCAAAATAAAGCCTTCTTCTATGGCTTGTCGCATCGAATAAAGATGGAAGGGCTTGGGTTTGCCCGCTGTATCTTTTTCGCCAAATACCTCCAATGTTCTGTACTTAGGTGTTGCGGTAAAAGCAAAAAAGGAAATATTGGGCTGTTTACCTCTGGCAGTTGCGGAGCGTTCTATTTGTTCTCTTACAAAATCATCCCCAGTGTAGTCGTCTAACGCATCTTCGGTGGTTGCATCCTCTAAGGACTTCGCTGCCAACACTTCTTTCATTTTCTTACTGGCTTCTCCACCTTGCGAACTATGCGCCTCATCAATAATGACCGCGTATCTTCTTTGCGGTAGTTCTTTTACTTTATCTATTACAAAAGGAAATTTCTGTAAAGTGGTTATGATAATATTTGTACCATAGCCCAGGGCATCCGCTAATTGGGTACTGTCTTTATCAATCTTTTGAACGATCCCCGTTTTATGCTCAAATTGATAAATCGTATTTTGCAATTGTTGGTCAAGTACCTTTCTATCCGTTACAACAATCACCGAATCAAAAATCCGCTCGTCGGCTGCATCATGCAAACTCGATAAACGATAAGCCAACCAAGCAATGGAATTACTCTTGCCCGAACCTGCGGAGTGCTGTATCAAATAGTTTTTGCCAATGCCAACGTTCAAAACGTTTTTACCAATACTTCGCACCGCGTCCAATTGATGGTAGCGCGGGAAAATCAACTTTTCTTTTTTGTAAATTTTACCTTCAGCCTCTATTTCTTCTGTTTGCAAATGCACAAAGCGTTGAACGATTTCCATCCAACTGTCTTTTCTCAAAATATCTTCCCATAAATAGGCAGTTCTATACCCATTCGGGTTAGGTGGATTCCCTTTACCCTTGTTATACCCTTTGTTAAATGGCAACCAGTACGTTTTATTCCCGTCTAACTTGGTAGTCATAAATACTTCGTCCTGGTCAACTGCAAAATGAATCAAGGCTCTTTTTTTGAAGGCAAAGAGCAATTCCCGATTGTCGCGGGTGCTGCTGTATTGTTTCAAAGCATTGCCGACATCCTGCCCGGTAAACTGGTTTTTCAATTCCAGGGTAGCCACGGGAATACCATTGAGCGAAAGCACTACATCTACACAATTTCTACTTTTATTGCTGTAATAGATTTGACGATATACTTTTAGAAAATTGGTATCATAAAGCGCCAACGCATCAGGATTCATACCCGATGCAGGTTGAAAAAATGCCATTTGAAAGCGCACCCCATAATCTACAAAGCCATTGCGCAACACATCCAAACTACCTCTCAAGTCCAACTCTTTGTACAATCTTTGAATCACCCGATTTTCCGCATCTGCACCATGAATAGAGGCAATTTTTTCCCAACGTTTGGGCTGCGAAGTTTGCAAAAAATAAATCACTTCCTTTTTGAATAGACCCAATTCCGCGCTGTAATCAGCTGCATTACCTGCGGTATAGCCGCCTTGTTCTAAGAGCGATTGCACCAATGCAGCTTCAAAGGTATGTTCGGTGGTTATACTCATACTATATTGTTTTTCCATTCATTCGTCAGAACCTCTGATTTATTTGATTTCGGGATTGCCCTGATTTTTTTGATTAAACTTGCGATTGACAATGCGTTTATGCTCAAGGCTTTTGCTTCCAAAATTGATAAGCAAACCCACTTCCAAATCGTAGGCTTCTAAATAGTTGATGGCTTGGGCTAAATGCACCTCTTCCAGGTGTGTTAATGCTTTCAGCTCAACCGAGACAACACCTTCCACCAAAAAATCAACCCTTCTGGTGCCTATTTGCCGATTTTTGTAATAAATGGGCATTTCATGTTCTCTTGAAAAGCTCAATTTTCTGTCTGACATCTCTATTTCCAAAGCCCGCTGATATATCACTTCCTGAAACCCATTGCCAAGCGCCGAATGTACACTCATGGCAGCTCCAATAATCTTAGCTGTTAGCTCGGAATATTTATATTGTTCTTTAATCATAGTTCATCATTTAATCATAAAAAATCAGTGGTTCAGACTACCTTCACTTTCCCCGTCACCACCTCACTGATGAGTGCCGTGCGGTATTCGGTCAAGAGATTTATCAATTTTTTGGTCTTGGCTATTTTCGTATCTACGCGACTGCTTTCGGTTTCGATGTAGTGGACGATGGCTTTTTGTTCTTGAATTTCAAACTTAAAAAATGGGGTATTGTAAAAATCGCCATGATTTAAATCAGGTATTGTAGTTGTTCCTGCCATCAACAACAAGTATTCTTTAATTCTGCTGCTTTTCAAAAAGTAGTATAAAAACATTCTATCAACTTGCTTCCTATCATAATCAATTAAAAAAAAGTTATTGTGAAAAACTCCTGAGACATTAATTATAGGCTCTCCGGTTGCTCCTGTTCTTGCCATTAAAATATCAGCAAAATCACAAATGACATTTTTTGGAGGATTTTCAATGTATTCTTTTGGGTTATCAGGATTGTTAATTGACCTAATTGTTATATACTCGAATGAATTTTCAATTTGAGTTAAATGTCTCTTTTCAATTGGGATTTGAAGTCCTTGACGAACGCTGCAAATATTTTTCATTCTACTTACCTCCCAATGCGCCGGCACTTCCCCCAGCCACTCAATCCCACTATCTTTCATCGGTACGGTAGGGTCAAGCCCTTTCGTCACGGCTTGATTGATGAGCGCGGTTTTTTCCTCTTCGTAGAGGTCGAGCAGGCGTTTTTTGTCGGCGATGAGGGCGTCTATTTCGGCGGTCTTGCGGTCGAGGTAGTGGGCGATGGTGGTTTGTTCTTCAATGGATTTAGGAACAACAATCTTTATATTTCCTAAAATACTTCTACTAATCCTTTGCATTGTAGCACCTCTACCTTCAAGCAAAGTAAATTCATAATATTTAGAATTTGAGAAGAAATAGACTAAGAAATGCTTTGAATATCTATCATTTGGACGAAGTATTACATTGTCAACAGAAGTTACAATTCGTTTCCCAAGGTCAGGAATTATACAAGCTCTCCCGATTGGTGGATTTAATCTTGAAATTACCAAGTCACCTGGAAACACCTCAGTGCAATTCAATTTTTTAAATGTTTCCTCAGTTATAAATCCGCTCCCTTGTTCCTTGTATTTTCCTTCTCCAATATTCCCAGTAGTTATGTACCGAATATTGTTTTCATCAAAAACAATTTCTGTACTTTCAATCCAATCACCATCTAAAAATAAAGTGTTTTCACCAACAGCAAGTTGCTTTATTCTTACATCCTCCCAATGGCTCGGAATTTCTCCAATCCATTCGATACCAGAGGGTTTATAGGAATCGTAGGTTTTCATTTCCATTGACTTTGCTCTATTGAAAACTTGTTCGTTTTAATGTATCTTTGCACTGCAGTCCCGGAGCTTCCTCTATCAGATAAGATGCTGAATACGAAACCGGGTGTACTAACTTTTACAGCATAAAGCCTATTCTGTTAATAAAAAACAGGGTAGGCTTTCGTATTTTTCATGCGTCGAGTATCGTTTTTTCTACTTCCAATGTCTTTTCTTCCAGCGCCAGTATATCGGCTTTGATCTCGGCTAAGGAGCGCAGAGGCTTAAACTCATAGAAATACTTGGTAAAATTGATTTCATAGCCGATTTTGGTTTTGCTATGGTCTATCCAGGCTTCAGGCAGGTGGGGCTTTACTTCTTCATCAAAGTAGGCTTCAATGGTTTGTGGTACAAGGTTTCCGGCTGTATCCTTTTTCAAGAAAGGGATATTTTCATAGTCGCGCAAAGCAGAATCGGGCTTTGGTTGCTTGTTTTTATCTTTCACGACCTTCCCGTTTTCTTGGAGTGGCTGCTCCACTGTCACTCGCCAATAGCCAAAAAATTCGTTCGGGTAAATTTTTACAAACTCGTTTTCTTCAAAGTCTCCATAGAGTTGAGTGATAAAGCCAATGCCTTTTTCATTGCCATTTTCGGCTATTTTCTTGCGTTTGTTGCCCAAGCTTCTATCCATCTTCTGCCAGAATCGGTTGAATTTTAACTTCCCTTCTTTTACCAATTCTTCATCTTTTACGCCGGTCGCATTGATAAGTTGCACTTTGCCTTTGCGTTCCGCACTTTTGTGGTTGGTGACAATCCAAATATACGTGCTGATGCCAGTGTTGTAAAACAATTGGTCGGGCAGGGCAATTACTGCTTCCAGCCAATCATTTTCAATAATCCATCTTCTAATATTGCTTTCGCCGCTTTCCGCTGCTCCTGTGAACAGAGGCGAGCCGTTGAATACAATGCCAATGCGCGTGCCGGTTCCTTTCATTTTGGAAATCATGTGCTGCAAAAACAGCAAGGAGCCGTCATTGATACGCGGCAAACCCGCGCCAAAACGTCCGCTCATGCCTTTGTCATCGGCTTCTTTTTTGATGATTTTTTCAGCTTTCTTCCAATCTACCCCAAAGGGTGGATTAGAAAGCATATAATCAAATTTTTCTTCCTCCAATCCGTCCACCGTAAAGGTGTTGCCAAACTTGATGTTACTTGGATTTTGCCCTTTTATCAGCATATCCGATTTACAGATAGCGTAGGATTCGGGGTTTATTTCCTGTCCAAATACTTTCAGTTCCGCTTTGGGATTGAGTTCTTTTACATACTGTTCCCCAACCGAAAGCATTCCGCCCGTTCCACACGCGGGGTCGTACAGGGTTTTTACAATGCCTTCTTGGGTTAAAATATCTTTGTCTTCAATAAATAAAACGTTGACCATCAATCGAATAACCTCCCTGGGTGTAAAATGTTCTCCGGCGGTTTCGTTGGATTGTTCTGCAAATCTTCTAATCAAATCTTCAAAGACATAGCCCATTTCCATCGAATCCATGTCCGCTAGGTCAATTTCCTGAAAAGACTTAGTGACCCTAAAGAGAATATCCGCTTTGGGGTTGTCCATGCGGTCAATCTGGTCATCAAAGTTGAAATATTCGATAATTTCCCTGGCACTGGTCGAGAAGCCATTGATATAGTTTCGGAGGTTTACAGCCACATTATCAGGATCGGCAACCAACTTGTCGAAGTTGTATTGGCTTCTATTGTGAAAGTTAAAACCTGCAATTTTATTCAGGGCAATGTCTTTGGCACTTTCTTTCAGCCCATCTACTTTTGGCAAGTAGTCCAATACTCTCTGCTTTGACTTCGCTAATACGCTATCCAGCCGCCTCAAAACGGTCATCGGCAAAATCACTTTTCCATAGTCCGATTGTTTGTAATCTCCTCTAAGTAGGTCGGCAACTCTCCAAATCAGGTCAGCTTTTTCTTTGAAGTTCTTCATTTTATCGGGTTCGGTATTTTACAAAGGTGTTTTACAAATCTATTAAAATTCAAAAGATGTGGTGAATGTTATTTACCAATTATTATGTAACGACCTTTTTGAATTAAATTACGATGAGAAAGAATGAAAGTTGCACATTATTTTATGAATGCTAATAGGAGGGCTTTTTCGTCAAAAATAGTCGGTAAAACCCATAAAATTGAATACAAAATTACTTTATTCCATTTCTACTTTAGGGTTTCCTTTTTCGTTGTTATTTCGTTGTTTTTGCCTTTTTATGGTGTCCAATTTGTCCAGTTTCTGAAATACTTTTCGACTGTTACTCGACTGTTATTAACGCATTTTCAGCAATTGTTCAAACTGGTCGGCTTGCTCTAATCCTTTGCGCTGCATTCGCCATAATTTCAAAAATCGTTTGGTCGGCTTTCCGGCGTAAAACTCTTTGAAGTATTTTCGGTTGTTTTCTCTCCAGAAATTCTCGGAGGCAAATATCTGTTTGCACATTCTATCTAATTTCCTGCTTCTTTTAGAGTAGGTCTGCGATTCATACATACAGCCTTTGAAGGCTTCGCGGTGCAGGAAATAGCCACTAATTAAGTACAGCTTTCTACAATACTTTTTAGTGACTGGGCAAATGAAATACCAAACTAATCCTTTACCTAAATTGCTTGGCTTCGATATAATGGGAACACGATATTTGATTGGTTCTTCCTTATAATTGTAATCTAACTCCAAATAGCCGCTTGTTTCTTCCATGCGAATAGCAAAGCTTATACTTCCTGTTTCCTCGCCATTACGCCGCCACCGCGTTACACCTGTGTTTTGCTGGTTAGGTTGCAAATAACCCTTTTCTTTGTAGCTTTTAATATCAAGGGTTTTGACCTCATCAAAAAGCGTGGGGAAGGTGCGTGGTCGTGGCATAGCTCGAATTTTTTTCAGCAAAACCTAAATTATTAGGGAAGATACCGTTGTTTTCGCTGTTATCAATTAAAACCCCAATCGCCTGGCTCGCCGATAGTATGCTGTACAGATTCCGTTTTGGGCATGACATAGGGCATCAATTTGCACAAAATATTGAGCCGTTGGATTGGTTCTAAGCCTTTGAGTAATTCTGGCAATTGCTCTAATTCGGCTTGCATCATCGCTTTGAGCGTATCGCGCAAATCGGTTGTGAGTATTTCTTTTTGTTTGGTTGATTTCATCGTATTTTGATTTTCTCATTTGAAGAAAGTGGCATTTTTTTCAAATGATATGATGAACGTTTGAAGAAAGCACCCGTTTTTTTAAATGACTTTAAATCATTTATACGAAAAGGTACTTTTGTATAAACGACTATCTCTTGACAAAAAGATTAAAAAGGGGGTCATTATTTTTTCTTGCTATCCTTCAATTTCTTCAAATCCTTTTCCAGTTCATCAATGCTTTGCTCTTTCTCCAAAAGGCTTTGCTGCTCCTTGTATTTCTCGTATTCACTTCCAGCCTTTTCATCGGCGAGTTGCTTGGTAATACGTCCAGCATCTTGCAAGATAGCCCGTTCGTTAATAGCCAATATCGCATTCAGTCGCGTTATCCAATCTTGCATATACATCGGCTTTCGCTGTTGGGCTTGTGCTTCGGCAAAAGCAAGGAACTGTTCCACCAACAAATTCAACGCTTGAATTTCATCTTCACTTAGGTAGTTTTTTGATACGGTCACATCAGTTTTCCGAATCTTTCCTTTGGGCGCATTATCCCAAGTGGTCAAACCCATGTTCGGTTTACTGGCATCGGCTCTATTGGCAATGACCTCCGCCGCCGTCTGTTGGCTCACTGCAAAAATGAGCTTGTTCTGTACAATTTTGAAAAACTGTTGGGTCGCTGGGGCATTAGCATCATAATCAATACTGGTGGTATAAATATCTTTGACCTTTTGATAGAATACCCGCTCTGAACTCCGAATGTCGCGTATGCGGTTCAACAGTTCATCGAAGTAATTCATTTGTCCGGCACGTTTCAATCGTTCGTCATCGAGTGTAAAGCCTTTGACAATATATTCTTTCAGGCGTTGTGTTGCCCAAATCCGAAACTGTGTGCCACGATGCGACTTGACCCGATAGCCAACTGAAATGATAACATCCAAGTTGTAGTAATCTACTTGGTAGGTTTTTCCGTCACTGGCAGTTGTTGCATAATTTGCAACAACTGAATTTTTGTCTAATTCCCCCTCACCAAAAATATTGCTAATGTGGCGAGAAATAACAGATTTATCCCTTTGGAACAGCTCTACCAATTGGTTAAGGGACAACCAAACCGTTTCTTCGTTGAGGCGTACCTCAATTTTGGTTTGCCCATCTTCGGTTTGATATAACAGGATTTCCGATTGATTTTCCATTTGTGCTTTTTATAGCGTTAATTTCGTTAGTTTTTTCCCAATGTCAAGTTCTGACAAGTTCTTAAAAGTAACTGATACTAAATTTTACTATATCCATAGTGAGGTTTTGTTATGTTCAAAACTGAAGTTTTCTGAAGTCGGAAACATAACAAAAATTGGCTTTCAAAATACGGACAATTGCTAACTGCTCTCTGGCATTTAGTGTATAATTTTGTGAAATTTGTTTTCATTTCTATTTTTTATTTTTTTTTGACATTTTGAAAAAGTAGTTACTTGTTCTTACTTCTTACTTGGTCAACACTTAAATTATTGATTATCAACTAAATAAAAGCATAAAGCCAAGTAAGAACTTTTCAACCAAGTAAGAACGATTACGAAAAATTCTTACTTTTTTGCTCGAAATTGCCTTTTTCAGCGCGTTTTACCATTTTTAAAATGGATATTTTTTTGTCATTTGTGAATAAAAAGACCTTTGAAAAGACCACACCCAACCAAGTAACTAAGTAAGAACCAAGTAAGAATTTTTTATAGTTCTTACTTGGTCAAAACCTCTTATTTTATTGCTACTTTGACCTACCAAGTAAGATAAGTAAGAACTTTTTACGTTTTTAAAAGTCTAAAGTCAATCTGTGCTTTCGATTGCCTTTGCCCAATAGCCTTTTTTCTGGTAGCCGCTTCTTGGGTCGTGCTTTTGCGCTTTCTCAAAACCCAGTATTTTCAAGGCTCTACCAACGTTTCGCAGCGCAATAGAGCTACGGGTTTCCGGTGCAATTCGCTTTTCAATATCAGTAGCGGTCACAAAAATTGCACCGTCCTCCTCTTTTTGAGCAGGCTTATAAAAGTCCTGAATCAGTTCCATTTCGATTGTGGTCATTTGAAATTGGCGGTTGTTGCCCTCTGATTTTGCTATTTCATCTGTTGATAATTTGAAATCAAAACCCGATTGCAAAAGGCTGTACGCTTGCGCCCAAACGCGGTCAATGTCCACGCTTGCGGCGTACCCTTTTGCCCCGCCGTTGTCGTGGCGTACTCCGTTTATTTCAAAAATCAGCCAACGGACATTACCCGTTGAATCAATCAAAAATTCATCGTCATTGGTAGATGCTACAAAGCTGGCGCGGCGCGGGTGTACGGTCGGTTTTTTATCAAAGGGCAAACGCGCTTTGGTTTTGTCAACTGTGATAAAAGCCTTAATTTTGTTAATGTCGGCTTTGGGGAATTGGGAAAGTTCATCCAGGTTGATAAGGAAGTTTTGGGACAATGCGAAAAGCCCGTCCTTATTATTCAACTCAATGTGTTCGGTAATGTAGTTTTCAAGCGTTTTGGGGACAAGGAAACGCAGAAAGGTACTTTTTCCGTCATGCTGTTCGCCTTTCAGTGTGAAGCAATGTTTGTTGAAAGGAATGATTTCCAGCGCACACGCAATGGTACGCACCAACATTTTTTTGAATTGGGTATTAAACCAAAATTGGTCTTTGGCATCCACATAATTGGCGAGTTCGGTAATATAATCGGGCTGCGTTTCACCCCATTTGGGAAGGCTTTTGAAGTATTCCCAAAACGGATTGTAGCGCGACACAAAAGAAGATTTCAACAAAGCGATAAGCGGTTGTTCAACACCTGTAAAACCTGCTTCTAATAGCTCTACAATCAAGTCGTTTTCATTTAGAACCACAAAGTTGTCTTTGCCCTTGCTCCGGTATTCAATTTCGTTGGCAATTATATTCAATCGAAAGTCGTACCGCTCCGAAAGCAGCCGTTTCATTTTGATAATCTTGGGTTGTTCCCGATGTGCATTTTCCGGCGTACCACTTGCTTGTGGCGGGTTTTCTTTGACGGGTGTATCATTGGCAGTCGTTGGCGTGACTTGCTTGGCTGCCTTTGTTTGTCCGTTCACAAGTGTTTTATACTTTGCAATTTGCCCGTCTTGGAACTCGCCAAACTTCTTGGAATCATACGCCGACTTGACCGTTTTCTTTATTTCGGCTTGCTCAAAATCGCTTTGCTCATACGCGGCGCATTCCATCAAAGCCGTGTCCATCGATACACCATGACGGCACATTTCGGAGGCAAAAGCATAGACAAAATTATTACGACCCGTTCCAATATTTTGCCGATGTACTTTGTCTAAAGCTACTTTCACGCGGTCATCTTCGCTAATAGCAAGTTGTACAAATGGCTGCTTTGGCAAGCGTGTATGTTTGTTGGTGGTCTTTTGAAGGTCTTTTAAAACGTAAACGTGAGAATCCAAATTCAGGTAAAAAAGGTCACTGGGAACGTGCGAATAAAACCAAATTCGAGCAATGTTATTCGTACTTGTATCAATGATTTCGGTTTGCTCAATTTCCGCGTCAATTTCCGCTTTCGCTTTGCCCTGTTCCTTCAAAGTGGCTCTAAGCGACTTATCAGTAGGAATATTCAAAACCTCGCTTAAATGAGCGCAAAACGCTTCGTAGTAAGCTTTATGCGTTTCGGGCTTGCTATCACACCAAACCATGACCCGCACACCTAAGCCGCTTACCGATGGAAAAGCAGCAAAGACAAAAGGGCTGCTTTTGAGCATCCGAATGTTTTCAGCTACACAAAAATCAGCAACGCAGTGGTCAATATCAAAGACCACCAAACCCGTGTAAACCTCACACGCCGCGTCCTCCTTTTTCGGAAATTTGCCTGTAATAAACGCCGGACAATCGCGCTCTTTTATTCGTTTGTAGGCTTGTGGGCTTTCCTGCTTTGCATTGTGCAATTGGGTAGATAATGGCTTCAATTGTTCGCCTTGCATCAAATCAAAAATATCGCTAATCGTAGCGTACCCTTGCAAGGTTTTTCCAATGCCCTTGTATTGCGAAACTGGACTTTTTAACCTATTTTTGCCCTGAAAAGATATACTTGGGCTGTTCGTGGCTTTTGTCATGGCAGCCTATTTTTTTGCGGCACTTGACCGCGCTTATTAGAAAAATATTGTTCTGTCTTATCTTCCATGCGTTCCGGTGAAACCTTGTTAGCCATCAGCCATTCGTCTATTTCCTTTTTATCAAAATACAGTCGTTTGCCGCGTTTGCTGTGGGGTATCTCTCCGCTTGCGGTCTTTCGGTACACAGTTTGCTTTGATAAGCCTGTGTAGGCGCAAAAGGCGTTAATGTCCATCACATTTTTGCCTTTGGGAATACTGGGTATTTCTTGTAGGACGGTTTGCAATTCCTCCCTTAATTCTTCTCGCATTACTTTGCGGAATTCGGATATGCTCAACTGTGTGAAAACTACATTTTCCATTTTTTTTATAATTTTTCACAAAGCTAAGTTCGTTTCGAGCGGTGGGGTGGGTAGTGGGGTATCCCTAACTTTCTTGGGCATCTGCATTATTTATGTCGTTATCAATCATTTTGACCACTTCCAACAATCCCAACTTTTCAAAAAAGGGTCTGATATACTGCAAATCCTGTATGTTCTTTCTTTCGGAGTTACTAAATACATCCTTCCATCTTTTGTAGATATTGGTATTTCTTATAGTAGAATTACCAGCTTCTTTACCCGTTAAAAATTGAGTGAATCGGGCGAAGTTTGTTTTGTCCGCGGTAGCAGTTGTGGCTTTCGCATAATTTAGTAAATAATAAAGGGCTAATACCTGTCGAGCGGTGGTAAATTCAGGATTGGGTAATTCAATAGGAGTACCTTCTAAGTCTAAAAAACTTAAATACTTATCAATCTCAAATTGACATTGTTGACTAAATGTAATACCCCAATGAGAAAAATCATCTTCATTTTGGTCATATCTGGTTTTAACTTCAATCAAATATTTAATTTTTTCTTTTAGATCATTAATTGTATTTAGGTGCTTTAATACCTTATTAAGGTCATCTTCATAATTTTTCCTTTTAGCCATGATTATTTAATTTTTGATGTAGTTATTGCCCTACCCCATCGGCGGAGACTTTGTTCAATTAATTGTTTTTCATTGGTTTTTGCAATCGCCATTTCTTTTAGGGGTTAGTCTTGCCATTATTTAAGTTTTTTGATTATGATATAATCCAGGTGCGAAGGATCGCCCGTCATGCTGTGCGGCGTGGTAGGTATCTTTACAATTGCCTTCGCCTTTGTTGCTACAAAACTTTTGCCAATTCACTTTATACTTGAAGGTTTTGCCACATTGCAAGCAATGTTTTTCACCCGCCGCTAACGGTTGCGTTATAACAGTTGCGTTAGCAGATTGCATAGTATGTGGTTGAAACCCTTGTATTACGACGCGATTGCTTGTTCCATATTCTGTTGAATCCGGTACACTTTGCCCGTTTAAATTTGGATTGCTAATAGTTGCGTTAGTAACGGTTGCATTAGCATCTGGGCTTTCCTTATGTTCAGTGGGTTTTGCCTTTAATTCAACAAACGACCGCCAATCGTAAAATTCGAGGTAGTAAGCACAAAGCAGGAATAGCAATTCGCAAAGCAATGTTACCAAAGCAAAATGCTCTCCCTTCAAAATAGTGGCTTGTGTATGCACTGCAATTGCGGTATTATTATCAGCATCTGTTTTTTGGCGGGTGCGGACTAATTCAGGCATTAGGACAGACTTTTGTTCCGCGAGCTTGTCAATTGCTTTTTGGGCTGTCCAATAGATCGTTCCTTTGTTATCCTTTTGCTTTGATAATTCAGCAATTTGATTGTCAATGGCTGCAATCTGTTCCTCAACTTGCGCTGTGGTGCTGTCTGTTGATATAATAATTGCGTTGCCTGAAAAGGCTTTTACTGCCTGCTTACCTCCAAAATAAGACGATACAATGGAAAGTCCAATCAATAGCACCATTACAGCAAATAACCCACCTGCAAATTTTTGATATTGCAAGAACTGTTTGAAAAAAGCACTCCCGACAAATCGCTTTCCAGCCTCTATTGCCAAAATTGCGCCAACGGTCACAACTCCCGCCGCTATACTTCCTGCTAAAGACTTGACAAAAAAGAATATCAACGCCGCCGCCGTAAGTGCAGAAAATCCATTAAACAAGTAACTGGTAAGTAATGCGGTTAATCGAAGTAGCTTGTATTCAATATGGTAAGGCTTATGCTCAAATTTAGCGTCCAGGCGTTGTTGTGTGCCTTCTGTGCTAAATTTCTCGAATACCTTTGTAAAAGGATTGTTTCGTAATGAATTATTGCCAGAATCGTTTAAATTAGGCATCTTTACCAAAATTTTTAGTTTTAAAAATTCACGGGGTGCATTAGCTTGGTAGGCGTTCACCCCGTGTTTCATTTTCAATAGTTGCAGTACGTTTTAATCATCAATTTCAAAATCGTTCATTCGATTGGCAGCTTCCTGTTTTTTGCTGTCCACGATTTTACCGTATATCTGGGTGGTCTTTAATTCCTTATGCCCTAAAAGTTTGGACACCGTGTAAATGTCTGTTCCCAACGTCAATTGAATCGTAGCAAAAGAATGCCGCGCCGCGTGGAAGGATAGTTCTTTGGCGATACCCGCCGCCAAAAACCACTGCTTGAGGCGCAACCCGTCCCAAACGTTCATTTTTTCTTTCAAATCGGGGAATACCTTTTCATCGGATTCTCCTGCTTCACCCATCAATTTACGAGCAGGGTTGGGGATAGGCAGGGTCTCCACGCCTTTCGTTTTTTGTTGAGTAAATCGAATGGTATAACTACCGTCCGTTTCTTTTTGCAATTGTCCCCATGTGAGATTGTAAATATCCGAGTAGCGAAGCCCTGTCAAGGCACTGAAAAGAAAAGCCCTTTTTAATTCAGGTTTTACGCATTCGGCTTGCGCCAACTGTTTTAATTCTTCGAGTGTAACAAAGCCGCGTTCGGTTTCAACAGGTTTTATAATTTTTACTTGCCTTCCAAAGTCCACCGAAAGGAATCCTTCCAAATATGCTTGCTTCAAAGCTGCCAGAAACTTGCCGAAGTAAGCCGACTTTGTATTTTGTGCCAGGTCGTTTTTGCGTTGCAGGTATTCCCGAAAAGCTTCCACTTCCTCTTTGCTCAGATCGGCAAAAGTAATCCCCTTATCCCAGAAAAGCTCAATGTGCCGAAAAGCACTTATCCAGGCTTTGTAATTGCTATCACTGGTTTCGTTGCCTTTTTTTTCTACAATCGCCCGAATATATTCCACCACGTCCGTTTGTAGCTTTGCATTACGGCGAGCTTCACCAAAATCCGATGCCTGCACTTCCAATTGTCGGCGAGCGCGTATTTTTTCAGCTAAGGCTTTTGTTTCTTTATTATGCTGGGTTTCGAGTTCATTTTTTGGCTTGGCATAGATGTATAGCCCCAGATGTTCGCGGCGGGTTTCCTTGCCCGTGTAGGGGCTTATAATAGCGGGGTAGAAGTCGAGATACAAGCCTTTACGGTTTTGTTACGCAATTCCTTGATTCTTAGGAAAACCTTTGTTGCTTTCGGTTTCTTTTTCATGGTTCAAATAGTTTATTGATAGCGGCGCGGCTAATGTATTTGTGTTTGCCAATCTGCACGGATTTGAGCCTTCCATCTTTGCACATTCGCCACACCGTAGCGCGGCTGCATTTGAATAGCTCGCAAAACTCGGTGACGCTCAAAAAGTCTTTGGATTGTAATTCGATGATTGGCTTTTCAATGGTCGCTTTGGTTTCTTCATCGCTTGCCTGCATTTTCTCTGCTCGCTTACGGGCTTTGTAGGCGCGTTTGGCACACGCATCGCTACAATATCGGGTTACAGTTGTTTTGGCGATGAACTCATTTCCACAACTTTCACAAATACGTCTTATGCGAATACTCGAAGCCATTGCAAATCCATTTTTAATGTCAAATTAGGTTTCATAATTTCGCCCAACTTGTATTTTTAAGCATTTGCAATTTAAGTTGTTTTAAATTAGATACAAAATAAACGAGAAAAATAAATTTTCAAGGAATGCAAAAGGAGGAGAATTAGAATCAGGTTAGTTTATTTTGTTGGAGTTTTCATGTTGGTTGTATGTCATTCAAATGTCGCTTATTTTCTTCTTTACTTTCCGATACAGAACTTCGAGAAAATATGCTCTAATAAATCTTCCACTCCAACTTCTCCTGTGATTTCGCCTAGATACACCAGTGCGCGGCGAATATCCATCGCTAAAAAATCGCCGGTGATACCAGAATTCAAACCCTTCAAGGCGGTATCCAAGGCTTCCGAGGCTTTTTGCAAGGCTTCGTAATGGCGGGCGTTTGTTACGATCGTATTCTCCAAATTGACTTTGCCAGAAAGGGCGGTTTCGTAGAGCTTTTCCTTGAGGTACTCGATATTCATTTGATTGATTGCAGAAATAGGGACAAAATTATTGCGGGTGATGCCCTCCTTCGCTAAGGCTTCGGCGGGTGAGGGAGATGGGGGGATGTTTCCTGTTTCTGATTTATCATTTCCGGCATCGGTATTCTCTGTTTTGTAATCAGAATCGCTTATTCCATTCAAAGAATCGGCTGTTCTTTTATGAGAATTGTCAATTTCAATAGTAGAATCGATATTTTTTTCATCAGAATCGGGGGTTTTTATATGAGAATCGACGTTTCCTACGTGAGAATTGGCATTTCTCACATCAGAATCGATATTTTTCATTTCTGAATTTTCATTCCCAAATTCTGCTTCTCCAGTTCCCACTTCGTACTTCGTACTTTGTACTTTGAGATAGTGCTCTACCTTTGTATAAGGGTTTAAATCCATTTTATTCGCTACAACTAACAACTGAACTCCTGGATGGACGAGCTTTTCCAAGTCTTTATGCACTTCTTCCGGCGGGGTTTTAATCACATCAAATACATAAACCAGTAGCGCCGATTGCTGAATCTTTTGCATTGTCTTCTCTACGCCGATAGCTTCGATCTGATCCTGCGCTTCACGGACACCGGCAGTGTCGATCAGGCGAAAGTGGATACCTTTTATGTTCAAAACCTCTTCGATTGTGTCGCGGGTCGTTCCTTCTATCTCGCTGACGATGGCGCGCTCTTCGTTTAATAAAGCATTAAGCAAAGTGGACTTTCCGGCATTGGGGCGGCCTGCAATGACCGTGCTGACGCCGTTTTTGATGACGTTGCCTAATTGAAAGGATTCGACAAGGGTGTAAATCAATTTTTGGATTTTTAGAATGAGTTCTTTCAAATCATCTCGGTTAGCGAACTCGACGTCTTCTTCTCCGAAGTCTAATTCTAATTCGATCATGCTGGCGAAATGGATCAGCTCTTCTCTCAAATGCTTAATTTCATTGCTGAAACCGCCACGCATCTGTTGCATTGCGACCGCGTGGGAGGACTCCGATTCCGAGGCAATTAAATCCGCGACGGCTTCGGCTTGCGATAAATCCATGCGCCCATTCAAAAAGGCGCGCAAAGTAAACTCTCCGGGCTGCGCCAGTCGCGCACCTTTTTTGATAAATAACTGAATGAGTTGCTGAATGATATAAGGAGAACCGTGACAGGAGACTTCCGCTACGTTTTCGCCTGTGTAAGATTTGGGCGCTACAAATAGAGAAACCAGCACTTCGTCGATCAAATGCTCCTCTTCTTTAATGGTACCGAAATGGATGGTGTGGGAGGCTTGTAGGGTCAAATGCTTACCCTGAAATACTTGATTTACAATAAAAATGGCGTCTTCTCCCGACAGGCGAATCACGCCGATTGCGCCTACTCCCGGCGGTGTCGCCAGGGCTACGATGGTATCTTTTAAATTATGCTGCGCGTAAAACATCTTACTCATTTTGGTTTTTCAACCTTGTCATCAGGAATCACCTCGTCTAACCTGCCAGTGATGCGTTTCACAATCTTAAATCGACTCAAAAACTCCCGCGCTACCACCCGCAGCACGGTATAAGCCGGAATCGCCAACACCATACCCAGTACGCCTCCAATCTTAGCGCCGACCAGAATGATGATAAAAATTTCCAATGGGTGCGCAAGCACTGTATTGGAGAAAATATAAGGCGTTAGGAAATAATTATCCAGCATTTGCACCGTCCAGAAAACGACCAATACCTTTATCGTCATTGGCAAAATCACGGTGGTGAAATCGGCATCCAAATTGGCAGAAACGGCAATCAAAATGCCAATGCCCCCGCCCAGCGCCGGGCCGAGATAGGGAATCAGGTTCATGAGCGCTGCGAAAAAGCCAATTAAAATAGCATTTTTTACACCTAAAATGGATAGAAAAATCGAGACATAGACGGCTATGAGAAAGATTTGCAAAGCAACACCGCCGAAGTAGCGCGTGAGCATCGTGCTGATGTCATTCAATACATCGCGCATTTGCTGTTCGTGCTTTACGGGCACTAAGGCCACCATGAAGTTGAAAAACAAGCCCGGTTCTTTCAGAAAAAAGAAGGTGATAAATACAATTGAAAAAAAGCTTACCAAAAGATTACTCACTACTGATAAAGAAGACCCAAAAAAGGAACTGATACTACTGGAATTGAGCACGCTTATCAGTGCATTTTTGACCATTTCCTGTGGTGGTTGGCTTTCGGTGATGATGCCGTATTGCAGCAGCCAGTCGTTTATTTGTTGCAAGGGCGCTTCCAGGGATTTGCCGATGGCGTTATAATCTAAATTTGCCAGAGCATTGGCTTCTTGTATGACCAATGGCACAAAAAGCAGCAATACACTTAGCAATATTATTATAAAACAGAGTAATACCAAGAGAGCACTTACGCTTTTGCCTGCTCGAAACCTGCCAATTCGCAAATAGGTGCGAAAAATGCGCATAAGCGGCTGCCCCAACATCGATAACACCCAGGAAATGATGACGAACATCACAATATCGCTAAAGGTATAAATCAAAAAAACAGCGGCAATTACAGATAAGCCAATGGTGATATAGCGGCTGATGGTATTCATAGAAATGTGTCTAAAAGTTTGTATATTTCAAAGATAGGCAATTTGTTGAAGCAAAATAGCAGCGGCTTCCTTCAAGCTTTCACCAAAAACAAAAATCCCCTCGGGATGACCCTCCATCACAAAGATTTTCTGCTTGCGCAAATCGGTTTTTTGAAGCAATTCAATAATCGAATAAGCCATCTCAGGCGAACCGTATGTGGCAGAAGCATTGGTAGTCGGCACTTTGTGTAATAATTTTTCCCAAAGCCCGGCATGATGAACGTGCATGACACCCTGTATTTCCGGGCATTCTTGATAAATCACGGCGTGGCTCATGCTTTCGGAGGAAGCGATGATTGGCCCTTCACACCAAATCATGTTTTTGGAAATGTTTACTTTTGTTACAAGCGTAAAATGCTCGTTTGAGAGTGTTTGTAAATGCCCTGTCATTGAGCCGCTGATGATGAATTGTCCTTCCGCATTCCAACGTTCACTGATATTGCCATAGCCAATTCCGTTTTTATACACACCAATCAGCTCTTTTTGGTACAAAATATCACGCCAAAAGATGAGATTTTCAAGGCGTTCCAAAGAAAGTGCTTCCGATTTTGTCCATTGCGATTGAAATTTGATGTAGCCTTCGTCCATTTTTTAGAAGTCAGATGCCAGAATAGAGACGTCAGATTCATTTTTTTCAGGAAATAAAGATAATAAGCCCTCCTCACTCGCCTCGCAGATGCCTCTGTCTGTAATCAAACCAGTCACCAAGCGAGCGGGCGTTACGTCAAAACCATAATTGGCCGCAGGACTATCTTTAGGTGTAATAAGCACTTTCGATAATTTTTCGCCATCCCACCCCTGTACGTATTTCACTTCATCGGGGTTGCGTTGCTCGATCGGAATCTCGGTCAAACCATTATTCACATTCCAATCAATCGAAGAACTCGGTAAAGCCACATAGAACGGTACATCATTGTCCTTTGCAGCAAGTGCCTTAAGGTAAGTGCCGATTTTATTAGCGACATCACCTTGTCGAGTGGTGCGATCAGTACCCACGATGACCATATCCACCATTTTGTGTTGCATCAAATGTCCACCAGTATTATCCGTAATAACTGTATGCGGTACGCCATGCTCGCCAAGTTCAAAAGCGGTGAGGTTCGCACCCTGGTTGCGGGGGCGGGTTTCGTCCACCCAAACATGGACAGGAATGCCCGCGTCGTGCGCCAGATAAATAGGAGCGGTTGCTGTGCCATAATCAATGCAAGCGATCCAACCGGCATTGCAGTGGGTAAGGATATTGACTAGTTCACCTTTTTTCTTAGAAGCAATCTCTTTTATAATTTTCAAACCATACTCACCAATATTACTACAACTTGCTATACTTTCTTCTGCTAATAATTTTGCGGCTTCCAGCGCTAATAAAGGCTTTTTTTTCAAATTAGCCGCTGTATTGACAGTTGTTACCACTTTTTCAATAGCATGGAATAAATCCACCGCGGTCGGGCGCGTTTTGCGCAAGCGTTTTACTGCATTTATAAAATAGTGTTCAAAATCAGGCTGTTCCAAAGCTTCTAATGCTGCAATATACAAGCCATAAGCCGCCGTCACTCCAATGAGCGGTGCGCCGCGCACGTGCATATCCTTGATTGCTACTTCAAAATCTTCGAGCTTGGTCAAATCTTCAATGACGATTTGGTGCGGAAAGAAGCGCTGATCAAAAGTTTGCACAGTTCGCTCATCCTTGAGCCAGATGGTTTGATGATGTTTTCCGTTTATTTTCATATAAGTTGATTCAATTCAAAAGAAAAAAGTACGCAGGCAAAAATAATCAATTGTCAATGGCAAATGAACAATGAAAGAAAATCCCCCAGATTGGGTTACCGTGTTATTGCAGATTTTTTTGCAACTTAGAGCCAATTTGCTCATCAAAACACCACAACATGAAATCGCCTTCGCTACTTTCATTGCTTATCGCACTTCTTATACCCTTTATTTTAAGAGCACAACCTAATATTGCAGATTTACAAAGCGCTGAAGAAATCGCCTTTGTGAATGTAAATGTATTGCCAATGACGGGCGACCAGATTCTACAGAATCAAACGGTCATTGTAAAAAATGGCAAAATTGTGCAAATTGGCAACTCAAAATCTATTAAACCCTCCAAAAATGCATTGAAAATCAGTGCCAAAGGCAAATTCCTGATGCCGGGCTTGTCGGAAATGCACGCACACATTCCTGTAGCCCAAAATAACAACGATTCCAATGTTCGGGAAACGCTTTTTTTGTATTTATCGAATGGTGTGACGACAATTCGGGGGATGTTGGGAAATCCCTACCACCTTCAATTGCGCGAGCAAACTATGAAAAATGAAGTACTCAGCCCGCGTATTTTTACTTCCAGCCCTTCTTTGAATGGGAATACCGTGCCGACGAAAGAAGAAGCGCGCGCCAAAGTGACTCAATACAAGAAAGATGGTTACGATTTTTTGAAAATCCATCCTGGTATTCAACTCGATGTTTTCGAGGAATTAGTCAGAACAGCAAGGGAAGTGGGCATTACTTTCTCAGGTCACGTGCCGGTAGCAGTGGGCGTGCGCCGTGCCATTGATTTCAAATACGCATCAATTGATCATTTGGATGGCTACGTAGAAGGGCTTGTACCGGCTTCCGCCAATGTAGACCCTAGCACCGGCGGCTTATTTGGTTATAATTTCACCAATCAAACGGATGCTAACTTAATTCCTGAATTGATTCAAAAAACAAAGGAAAAGAATATCTGGGTTGTGCCTACGCAGGCTTTGTTAGAGCGTTGGACTTCACCCAAAAGCGGTGAAGAAATTGTACAAGAACCCGAAATGCAATATATGAATCCATCTGTGCGCTATCAGTGGCGCGGCTCGAAGCAGCAGATTTTGTCGAATAATTACAGTGCGGAGACCGCTAAAAAATTTATCGACATTCGTAGAAAATTTTTGAAAGGAATGTTGGATGCAGGCGTAGGATTGCTGCTAGGCTCTGATGCTCCACAAGTGTACAATGTCCCCGGTTTTTCTATTCAGCATGAAATGAAGTCAATGGTGGATGCTGGTATTTCCAATTATGAGGTGTTGCGAAGTGGTACTGTGAATCCGGCTAAGTTTTTTGGAATGGAGGGTCAGTTTGGTGTTGTAAGAGAAGGCGCAGCAGCAGAGCTAATTTTATTGGATGCTAATCCGCTGGAAAATATTGGTAATGTAAAAAAATTGAACGGCGTACTCATTCAAGGAAAATGGATGTCTAAAAAGCTGATTGACGAGGAGTTGAAAAAAATTGCGAAGAAATACGAAAAAGCCTAAGATTCAAAACCTTCCGTGTTTACCTTTGTTGCTCAGGCAAATAGATCATATTTATGAAAATTCTGATGGTTTGTTTGGGCAATATCTGTCGATCGCCCTTAGCGGAAGGTATTTTAAAAACAAAAATTGAAGCGAAAGGCTTGGGTTGGCAAGTGGACTCTGCCGGTACGGGTTCTTGGCATATCGGCGAATTACCCGATCATCGTTCTATTGCTATTGCGAAAAAATATAATATAGACATCACTTATCAACGAGCGCGACAGTTTTCGGTAAATGATTTTAATGAATTCGATTTAATTTTTGCAATGGATACAGAAAATTTTCGAGATATTTTGCATTTCGCAAAAGAGGAATCACATCGAGCAAAAGTGCAGCTCATTTTAAATTTGGTGTATCCTGGCTACAATCGAAGTGTGCCCGATCCTTATTGGGACGATGATGGCTTTGAGGATGTTTTTCAAATGTTGGATGAGGCTTGTGAAAAAATCATGGATCGCTATTTGGAGGATTCTCTTTGAATCTTATATTCTTTTTAATATCATTATACTTCCATTTCTAATAAAGCATAACTCAATGATTTTCCGTGCGTATCGATTGCCAGAGAGGTCGTAACGCCACCTAATAAAGCTTTTTCGCATACAAAAAGCAAGGATGAAATATGGGGCAGTTCATATCGAATAATTTCTCCTGAAATGATGTCTTTTAAATGATTTTTTACTTTTTCTGCAGTTATTACTGTGCACAGCATATCATAATCGGATTCATTATATGGAATTAAAGACAGCGTAAGGGTATTTCCTTTATCGCCTGCGCGGCTGTGGGCTATTTCGTATAATTTCATGGAATATTTTTATGCTTTAAAAATAGTTACATTTGGCTGAATACTAGCGCTTTCTAATAAAACCGACACAATGCCAATCACTTCATTGGCGTATTTTCTTACACCACCGCCGCCAGCTGGTCCATTTGTATAAAGCGCCTCTACTTCCTGACCGATCCAGGCAGCGTCTTCAA
>JANRME010000338.1:0-1559 GCA_033761835.1 Saprospiraceae bacterium | reverse complement strand
ATTCGTTTTTTTTCTATGGTCGGTTCAGTGTGTTTTTGCACAGCAGCCGGACGCCTCAGTTATTCATGCGCAGCAAGCCCAGGATACTTTGATAATGCTCGATTCCAATGTGGTGAAGCAAGGTTGGTTCAGCAAAGATTATCCAAATCCGAAAAAAGCAGCGTTACTCTCATTGGTTGTCCCCGGAGCGGGTCAGGTTTATAATAAAGGTATTTGGTATGTGAAAGTGCCGATCATTTACGGAGCGATTGGTGGCGTAGTGTATGCAATTGATTTGAATCAAAGTAGATATCGCCGTTTCAAAAAAGCGTATTCCCAAAAATTGCGCGATGAAGATACCGAATTTAAAGGACTACCTTTCGACAATGAGCGTTCTTTAAAAATTCTGCGCGATTATTACGACAAAAACACCCAGCTTTCCTACATCGGATTGGTAGCGGTGTACGCTCTACAATCGGTCGAAGCCTTTGTCCATGCCCATCTCAAAACATTTGATGTGAACGATGACCTGAGTCTGCGCTTGAAACCTCAACTAAACACCGATTTACTCACTGGCGCACCGACACCGGCTATTGGTTTGGTGATTCAGTTTGAATAAATACGCTTGTATGGATACACCTTTGGCGACATTTGAGCCGAGTAGTGGCAGTGTGGAAAGCCTTTCTATTATTGCCTTAGTTGTTTTTGCAGCTTGCGCCATCGGTACTTTTTTGCTGCTGCGACAAAAATTGAGCGGAAGGACTCGAAATATGAATTTAATAGCAGCGATGCTCTTGTTTTTCATAGGGATGATCTCATTGGGAACGTTGGTGTTCAATACCCTGTTGCATCAAAAAGTGGGAACGGTAATGATTTATAGGGATGGCATCCAATTGGGCAAAAGAAAAATAAACTTTGCACAGATAGAAAATGCCAGAATCGAAGACGCCAGTCAAACTTCTTTTATCAATCCCAATATCGTAAAAAAGAAATCCCAAATTCTGCTCATCTCAGAACGAAACGGCAAGGTCTATGCACTCTCTTCCGAACATTATCCCGTAACCGAAGTCATAGCCACCATGCGCCAAGCGCTACAGCAATGGGAAACAAAATCAGAATAAATTTCTATTTAATGGAAATTGTTTTTCGGATGATGCCGGTAAAAGAACGCAATTCGATTTCGTAATTACCCGCTTTATAAGTACTGAAGTCCAATTCGTAAATCGTATCCACTGGAAGGTTGAACACCTTGTCCTTGAAAACTTCTTCGCCCATTTGATTTTTCACTACGATGTCACTCAGGTTAACTTTCAAAGTCTCAAAATCAATATAATAAAGCTTGTTTTCCTCGTCAACAAAAAGCGTCCAATCGTGGTTGGAGGAAGATGCGGTTTGCGTTTTAGGTGTTGAGATAAGTTGAATGAAGTTGGCTTCTGTTTTCACAGAACTGGTTTGCGCCGAAGCGCCAAAACTTATACCAAAGAAAAAAAGTGCAACCAGGGTAAAAAACTTGCGTTCCATGTCGTCTTTAATTTTAGATATGTACTAGGAATTGCTGCAAAAATAATTATTTTTTACTA
>JANRME010000337.1:0-1605 GCA_033761835.1 Saprospiraceae bacterium | reverse complement strand
CAAACTGATGCGCCAACGCCTGCAAATATTCGGAATGAGAATTTTTCATCCCCAAGGGCTGAAATAAAGCTGCTTGTAAGAATTGCTCCAAAGGTTTCTTAGAAACGCGCTCCATCAGCAAATCTGCGACGCCGAAGGAGTAATTGGCATAATGATGTACCTCGCCCGGAGGAAATGTTACAACCCCGTACCGTTTTAGTAATTCACTAAATAGTTGATTTTTAGGCAATAATGTAGCATTAATATCATAACTTGACCAGCCATGCGGAATGCCTGCGGAGGAATTCAGTAAATGCCAAACCCTGACGGCGTCGGCGTTCCAGCGAGGCGATGTCAAGCTATCCGGAGCGATGAGTGGATTTACAAAATCTTCGAGGTCAATATCTCCATTTTCAACCAAAGTCATTACACCAGTAGCGGAGATAGATTTTGACAAAGAACCCAGGGCATAAGAAGTTTGAGGCGTTGCCAGTAGCTTCTTTTCCGCATTGGCATAGCCATAGGCATCCAGCCAAATGATTTCCCCTTTGCTTGCTACGGCGACCGCCATAGAAGGTATCCTTTTATCTTTGATCCATTTTAAGATCGTATCCCGAAGAGGCAGCAATTCTTGAGTTTGGAGTGGAATATCTTGATTTGTTTGATAAGATTTAGCCGTAGAGGGTTGCCCTTTGCAACTAATCATCACAAACAACAAACAGCAAATAAATAAATAATTTAAGTGGGTCATTTTCGTAACTTTATGTGTTAATGAAAAGTTTTGCTACAAAACTATGGGGCTTGTCAGTAAACAGGCAATTTTAGGTGCTTATGATTTCCTAAAAAAGGTTTTCTTCAGGAATATCTGATTGGTAAAATAAAAGAGGATGAACGAAATAAATCACTCGACTATAATAAACAGCCCTTTGATGCTGGGTAATCGATTTTATGTCAATCCGGCATCAAATGAAATTGCTGTATTTAACGGTTGGTCTTTGGAAGCGCCTATTAAAGTAGAACCAAAAGCGATGGAAGTACTGCTACTTTTGGCAAAACAAGAAGGAAAGGTGGTTGATAAGGAATTGATTATCAATAAGATTTGGAATAATTATGGCGGCGCATCCGATGCTTTGTTGCAATCTATCTCCAAACTCAGAAAAGCATTTCGCGATGATGCTAAAAAGCCTACGGTTATTGAAACCATCTCTAAAAAAGGGTATCGACTAAAACTGAAAGTGACCAATGCGCAATTTCAAGCTATGAACAATGGAAACAATCATCAAAACCAGTCTCCTATGATCATAATTCGTCAAGTAGGCTGGCTTACAGGCTTTATTGAAAGGCTTACAAATCTTCGTTTTTTACTGGCTTTTATATTATTTTCAGCAGTTTTGATTATGGTTTTATCTTTGCTTTACCAAATCATATTTTGGCTTTCCATTGCTTAATTCAAAACAAAGATAATTGCTCTTTTTCCTCTGATTTCTTTTGCAATTTTTGAATTTCGACTTCCAGTAGCGTTCCCTGCAATACAAAATGCGCAAAGGTTCTGACATTTGAAGCTTGAAAAATAGTTTCTACAGCCAATTTGCTGAGGTAAAAAAACGAACCCAATTCCAGCGCTTT
>JANRME010000336.1:0-2487 GCA_033761835.1 Saprospiraceae bacterium | reverse complement strand
AAAATATTTGATATGCCCCAATTCAAATACATTGCTGAACTCAGGGTCGAGGTCAGGATTGCCACTAAAGAAATTTCGATTATCAGAAAAAGTGACGTAAGGGCTTAATTCATTATACACGGGGCGACGCACGCGACGACTGTAGCTGATTTGAACGGCGTTTTCATGGAGCAGATCATATGTAAAATGAACGCTTGGAAATAGATTGGAATACTTGCGCGGATTCTCTTCCCTGGTTTCCACAAGGGTGGTTTTCACGTCGGTCCACTCGGCACGTACCCCAAATTGATAGGAAAATCGCTTTATTTTATTGCCGACAATTCCATAAGCGGCGTGGATGTTTTCATCGTACAAAAAATCATTATCTAAGCCAGGTAAAGTAACGAAAACGCCCGAATCATCTTGCTCCTGCACGAGATAATCATTCGTCATATCCCGGAAACTACTTCGGAAACCGGCTTCCAATTTGCCTTCTTTCCCAAAAGGATAGACGTAGTCCAATTGCATCAAAAGCTGTTTTTCGGTTTCGTCATTTACAGAAGTTTGCAACGTGTTTTTGCTTTCGTCCAGCGTTCCATTCGGGAAATAAGTGAATTGGGTATAGACCTGATCCGATAGTTCCCAGTTATCCAGGAATCTTATATCTGCATTTAGTTCCTGTCCTTTTTTGGCAAATAATTTTTTATAGCTGATAGCGTACTCTGAATTGGGTTCGGTTTCATCTTCATCCTGAGTACGGGTGGTGTAGTTAAGGAGATTGCTCTTGTTAAAGACGTAATCATCATAACGGAGGTCGGTGAAACGATTGCCTTTGCTGCGACGGTACAAGTAAGAGGCGGTTAGGATATTTTTTTCGTCGAAAAAGTAGTCCAAGCCCCCGCGAATATTGGTGCTAAAGCCTTTGTGTCGGCCGTCATAGCTTTGCGTAGAAATGAAAGTCGTGTCGTTGGTATATACTTCCTGGTACAAAGAATTAATACTCGGCAAAATGCGATACGCGATGCCATAATTGATGAAAAAGTTGATTTTATTGTGCCGGTAATTGACATTCGCAGCACCGCCAATGTTGGTGGGCGCACCGCTTGTTATTTCAAAAGAACCATTGAAGCCTTGCTTTCTGTCTTTTTTCAATACAATATTGATAATCCCGGTCATCCCTTCTGCTTCGTAGCGCGCGGAGGGATTGGTGATGACTTCTACTTTTTCGACCAGGCTTGCTTGTAATTGTTGCAAACCGCTACCGCCTTTGAAACTCACCAGACCAGAGGGTTTGCCGTCAATGAGGATTCGTACATTGCCATTGCCTCTGAGCCTTACATTGCCTTCAGCATCGACCGTGACGGAAGGGATATTATTTAAGATTTCAGTTGCAGAACCTCCGGCGTTGCCCAAGTCTTTTCCAACATTAAATACTCTTTTATCTAATTTTAATTCCATAGTACTTTTCTCGGCTTGCACGAGCACTTCATTCAAGGAAGTGGCAGCGGAATTCAATTTTAGAATGCCCAGATTATAAGGCTTGTCAGCGCTAAGCGTGAAATTTTCGGATTTCAATTGATCGTATCCGATGAAATCAACGAGCGCGTAGAAGTCGCCAGGGGAAGTTTCGATGACGAATTGTCCGTTATCGTCGGTGATACCGCCTGTTATCAAAGCATTATTGGCGCTTTTGAAGATTTGAATAGTCGCGTAGGAGAGGGGTGTTGCCGTCTGTGCATCAACAATTATACCTTTTATAATTGCTTTTTTGTTGGATTGTGCGAATGCAACGGCGGAAATAAGGGAAAGAAAAAAGAATAAGTAGATTTTTTTCATGGCGACTTGATTACAGGTTCTGTGTTTTTGCTTTAGGAGCAATTTTATACAATATAGACAAAGACACCGCTTTGAATACTCCAAAAGCTTGAAAAACCTTATAGATTTTTACAGCAAAAATTGATAATAAAAGAATAGACCTTGATACAACAAAGTTATGAGTCGCCGAAAGCCAAGCGGTAGTCCTTTTTACAGATTACTAGAATTTGAAGGAGTCGTTTTACCGTCAATTTTTTAATAATATCACCTGAATAGGAATAGCCTGTATTGATAGGTATCTGCGCTGCAATAGTAGATACAGAGAGGAATATTTTATTATCCAAAACAGTTAATTTTTATATAATCTCTTCTAACGGTTCCGCGCTTTGCGAAGTAGCGGATTTTAGGATATAATTAATAGCCAACCTAAAATGCCAAACAGAAGCAAATATGCTAAATTCAACATGAATGCCGCCATTGTGCAAAACGCGTGTTATGCACCGTTTTTATCTTCCGTTATTCGTTTCAATTAATTCAAAATTTAATCTTTATCGGGTTTACATAAAGTTCCTGAAGTCGTTTAGTTACTGCACTACTCTCAACAAATAATAATACTTCCGGGTCTGTAATGTCCTGTAGATTTCTTAAAAATCCAGTCTTGGGGTCTGTGTAAGTATAGTCAGGGTCTATGTA
>JANRME010000335.1:0-57773 GCA_033761835.1 Saprospiraceae bacterium | reverse complement strand
ACCAGTATCAGAATGTGGATTTGGGAAGCGGTCAAGATTTTGTGCGCGGCGACGAATTCGAGGTGCAGCTTCGTCAAAACTTTTTTAACGATCGCTTGTCTATTTTAATTGGAGGCAATGTGGATATTGGTACCAGTGTTCAAAATGCAGCTGCAACGGGTACTTTTGTTGGCAATGATGTAGTGATCGAATACGTCATCAACCAGGATCGCAGCTTGAAGTTGAAAGTCTATCAACGGCTTCAGCCCGACATTGGCGGGCGCCGATTGCAGGTAGGTACGGGTATTAGTTTTCGTAAGGAATTTGATACTTTTTCTGAGTTTTGGAAAAGTTTGCGCGGCGATGCCAAAAAAGTGCGGGATGGCAATTGAATTAGTCTTAAAAAAATTTAAAATATGCTTACCCAACAATCACTCGATTTTCTCAAAGATTTGTCGAAAAACAACAACCGTGAATGGTTTGAAGCGAACAAAAAGCGCTACGAGAAAGACTTAAAAAAACCCGTTGAAGAGGTAATAGGCAAAATTATCCAAGAAATTCAAAAAATAGACCCGGCGGTAGCGATCACCCCCAAAAAAGCGATCTTTCGGATTTACAGAGATATCCGTTTTTCAAAAGACAAAAGCCCTTACAAAACGCACGTCGGAGCAGTAGTCTCGCCTGGCGGCACGCAACTCAAGGAGTATCCAGGAATTTATATTCATGTAGAATCCGGTTCCTTGATGATTGGCGGAGGCGCTTATTTTCTGGAAACCCAGCCTTTATATCAATTGCGTCAATATATTGTGCATCATATAGATGAATTTAATAGTTTAATTTCTGAGCCAAATTTTAAAGCAAAATATGGAGAATTGAAAGGTGAGAAAAATAAGAAACTGCCGTTAGAATTTCAGGAAGTTGCTGAAAAACAACCGCTTTTATATAATAAACAATTCTATTTTATGGCAGAATTAGATCCGAAAAATGCCATTCGGGAGGATTTTGTTGATTTTGTAATGGAACATTACCGCGCCAGCAAGCCTTTTAATGATTTTTTGATCGAAGCATTAACACGTTCCTGAAATACAATCTTGCTTTTTTAATATAAAAATGCCCCCCTCCTGAGAAACTTGCGGAGAGAGGCTATCCCAAAAACCGATTAATCACTCATTTATTCTTAAGTAAGAACCGAGATTGTTGTAATTCAATTTCAAATTTACAATCAATTGGCATTATCTTACAATTTTTTTCAATAAAAAGTTTTTCCGAGGCAAAAATACCTGATAATGAACACTATAAAAAATAACACGCGCCCCGCTTCGGAGTTTTCACTTGAAGAAAAAACATTTTATGCTCGTCATCTTGTACTGCCAGAATTAGGTCTGGAGGGCCAATTGTTATTAAAAGCAGCACGTGTACTTGTGGTTGGTGCAGGTGGTTTGGGTAGTCCGCTTTTATGGTATCTGGCAGCAGCAGGCGTGGGTCATATCGGAATTGTGGATGGAGATGTAGTGGATATAAGTAACCTGCATCGGCAAGTGCTCTATACTATTCATGATCTTGGCCAATCAAAAGCAGAAGTAGCACAAAAGCGTTTACAAGCACTCAATCCGCATATACAAATCCAGATTTTTCCGACCTTTCTTACTAATGAAAATGCCTTGGAAATTATTCATCAATTTGATATTGTGGCTGATGGCACAGATAATTTTCCGACTCGCTATTTGATTAATGATGCCTGCATCCTGGCGAACAAAGTGAATGTATATGCTTCTATCTTTAAGTTTGAAGGGCAAGTTTCGGTATTTAATCAACTGCTCCCTGATGGAACGCGCAGTCCTAATTACCGAGATCTCTACCCCACTCCGCCTGCCCCAGATGCTGTACCCAATTGTGCAGAGAGCGGCGTGTTGGGCGTGTTACCAGGCATAATAGGCTGCATTCAAGCGAATGAAGTTTTAAAAATCATTACAAATATTGGCGAGATTTTAACCGGCAAAATATTAATTTTTGATGCAATAACATCTTCAACACAAATTATAAAAATCAAAAAAAACATTGATAATGCTTCTATAATAAATCTGATTGATTACGAAGCGTTTTGCGATGTAATTCCATTAAATCGAATCCAGTCAATGAGTGCAGCCCAATTATATGATTTACAAAAAAGTAATGCGGATTTTCAATTAATTGATGTCAGAGAGCCGCATGAATATGCGCAAGATCATTTGATTGGAGGAGAATTAATTCCATTAAGAGAAATCACAAAAAATTTGCATAAAATTTCGCGGGAAAAAATAGTGATTTTTTATTGCCAAACTGGGAAAAGAAGCAAAGAAGCTATTAATTTTTTAATAAAAAAAGATATTAATCCCCATCTATATAATTTGGAAGGTGGGATCATTGCTTTTCAAAACATTATAATAGGAAGGGATGCTTCAAAAAGCATCACCTCCTAATTCTCTTTTAGTATCACTTCTTCATAGACTCCATGATGGTTTTTATTCCTTCATGAGTTACCTTGTATTTCTTGCGAGCCTGCTGAGAATTGCCTTCTTTTGAAATTTGGATCATATACTTTTTCTTTACAAGCGCGCTAATTGCCTGCGTGATATTGGAAACTTTTTGTCCAATTTTTTTCAGTTCTTTTTGCACTTGTGCACTCGTAAGTTCTGAAGCATCTCTTTTTAATTGAAGGAATACAGCTGATACTAACGCTTTTTCTGAATCTGATGAAGGCTTCAAAACTTTAACCAAATCCGTTAATGAATTGTAAGATTCGATACCTCCCGCAGCAGCATCAGATGAAGGCTTAGGCTTGGCAGAAGGTGCTTCTGGTGTTGCTTCGCCGCCACCAGCTTCCGTAGCCATAACGTCTGTACCCAAAACCAAAGTCGCTTGCCCTACGTGAAGTTTACTTGATAACCACAGTAGTGTTCTAACTTTTGAATCGGCATCCAAACCTTTTAATAAGTCATAGCATTTAGCCATCAATTCTAGTTCCTGGTCTAACTTCATGATCTAAATTTTTTTAATAAATTGTTTATAAATATTTTAGAAAACCCACTTTTGTCAATGTTTCAAGAATATAAAAAAAATTGAAATAAAAAATTAAGGAGAGGCCAAATCAGCACCTCTTGATATTTTTTGGTGATTACATTTCCTCTTATTCATTACATTAGAAGCTTAACTTAATGATGTGGTTAAGGCAAATTTTTAATGCTGCCTTTTCATAGCTCATGCTCGTTTATTGCAGGGTCTTTTGAGTCAGTTTGTGTAAGGGGTGATGCCGGCGCATCATAAAATTATAACAAAGGAAACCTAATTTTGACTATGAATGATTTATATTAGTACGCAAAAGTAAAGAAAAAAATTATTTAAAGCATCAAATTTTTAGGAAAATATTTTTAAAATTATTTAAAGGAGGTGATTTTTTTGCTTTCTTTATCACAATAAAATTTCTATCTACAGCCTCTATTGCCCGAAAAATAAGGGTTCTAGCGGTAATTTACAAAAAATTAAATCAAATAATGATGGCGTAATACCTTGAGTTTTTTTCGATGTACTATCATCCTTAGAAACGAAAATTCATTTATCAAACATATCATCACCAATAACAGTTGTCCCTATTTTAAAAAAATTGTTTTTAACGTGTAATTTTCAGGGAATTTATTACCAAATTTTATGCCATAAATTTATGTTGGCTTATTTATTGAACCATTAAGTTGCACCCGCGCAAATCAGAGGCATCTAAGCGTCCATGAACTTCATAGCTATTAACATTATTTATTTTTCCGATGTCATCCGTAGCTATAAAAGAGATAGTATCAAGATTAGCGAGATCAATAAAATTCAAAGCAGCAGTCTTCCCGTTATGTTCGGGCGATAATGGATCATTAACTTGTCGGCCAAAAACACGTAAAGTTGGGGAAGATTGAAACTTACCATTATTAATAGCATAGGCTTGAGAAAATAATTCTGTCATACCATATTCCGAGTAAATAGGACTTACATTGAAAGCCTCGCCAAGTATTTGATGCACTTCATCCCTAATAAGTTCGCGCCGCCGGCCTTTCATTCCGCCCGTTTCCATAATCATAATTCCATTTAAATCCATCGGATATTGTTCTGCTAAATCAAGTAAAGCAAATGTAACCCCTAATAATATAGTCGGCGTTTGATATTGTTTTACCACCTTTAATAATTTGACTAATTCGTCGGTATTATAGAGAAAAAAGCCGCTTTCAGCATGATTTGATGATCGAATAAAATAATCAGCCATAGCTACTAATGAAGAATTGGACCTTTCTAAATAAGCAGGGAGAAGCGCTATGATACAATATTTTTTTAAATTACCAAAAAAATATTCAAATCCCTTTTTAGTATTTTGCAAATAAAAATCAAGGTCTCGCACCCAGTGCTTGCTGGTTGTACGTTCCGTTGTGCCGCTACTGGTAAAAACCGTTTGCGCTGTCCATTCACCTGTTTTAATAATATGATTTTTAAAAAATTGAATCGGTAAAAAAGGAATATTCTCAACCTTTGTAACATTTTTAGGTTGAATGTTTAATAACTGAAGGTAGTTGGCATAAAGAGAATTGTATTGAGCTTGATATCGGAATACCTCTAAAGCCAAGGCCTCAAAACCGGAAGGCGTTAATTTTTCAATTTTTTTTGCCAATAGCTGTCTAATCGCGTTCACGGGTATCCATAATTATTCAAAAATGCGTATTTTACATAGACAAAACATCGCAAAATATGAAGTTGCTTCCATATTGCCTGATTATTTCTGCTATATCTTTGTTTCTAATAAGTTGCACCGAGCCACCGAGCTATCCGAATGAGCCACGTATTGAATACCTTGGCGTAAATAAAAAAGCCATTCTTCAAGGAAGTTCAACTGCTGCACGTGATACATTGGTTATCATGTTTTCATTCACTGATGGAGATGGCGATATTGGTAGTGATTCTACCAATCTGTTTTTGCGCGACAGCCGAGACAATAGCCTGATCCCCAATCGTTTGTTCCCAATCCCAGAGCAAGGTAGCGGCAACGGCGTTTCGGGAGAAATCACAATACGTGTGCCTAATAAAGTGGCAGGACCAAATGTTTGTTGCATTTTCCCTGATCGCCGTGTATGTCAAACTGACTCTCGGTACGCACAAGATACTTTTTCTTATCTCATTCAGATCAAAGACCGTTCTGGAAATCTGAGCAATCAGATCAGAACCGAGACCATTACGATTCTGTGCCAGTGAGCCATTCAATGCCTTTTCGCAAATGCGCGAGGGTAAACGCCTCCGGGCTTTCGGGTGCGGGGTGATAGTCGTATATCCATTGTGCCATTGGGGGCAGGCTCATCAAAATAGATTCGGTACGCCCATTGGTTTCCAATCCAAACTTAGTACCTGCATCCCACACCAAATTAAATTCCGCATAGCGCCCGCGACGCAAGAATTGCCAGTTTTTTTCCTTTTCTGAAAAAGGCAAATCTTTATTTTTTTGTAATAAATGTAAATAAATTGGGCAAAATACCTTGCCAATATCTTGTACGAAATCAAAATACTGATCTTTCGTAACAACGTTTTCTGCGCTTAAGCGATCAAAAAAAATTCCGCCAATGCCCCGTGTTTCCTGGCGATGCCGAATATAAAAATAATCATCCGCCCAGGTTTTAAATTTTGAATAATAATCAGGATGATGCTTATCACAAATATTTTTTAAGGATTGATGAAAAAAACGAGCATCTTCCAAGTTAATATAATGGGGTGTGAGGTCAATTCCGCCGCCAAACCACCAAGTATCGCCGGTTTCAAAATAACGGACGTTCATGTGAATGATAGGCACCATTGGGCTTTTAGGATGCAACACAATAGACACACCTGTCGCAAAGAATTGATCGCCATCCAATTGCAGATTTTTGCTCATTTTTTCAGAAACATCACCATGCACCGCCGAGAAATTTACACCCCCTTTTTCAATGTGCTGCCCCAAGATTACGCGAGTCCGGCCACCGCCGCCGCCAGCTCGCTCCCAAATATCTTCTCGAAATTTTCCAATTCCATCTGCTGTTTCCAATTGCTGGCAAATATCATTTTGCAATTCTTTGAACCAATCTGCGATTGCTTCTTTACTCCAATATTCCATAAATCTTTTTTTCTAAAGTCCCTAGTCCCTTGTTCTCTACGTCTTTAGTTTCGCCTTCGCTGCCTCCACTGTTTTCTTAGCATTCCCGATAAAAATAGCGTCATCCATTATAATCACCGGTCGTTTCAAAAAAGTATATTCTTCCAAAATTAAATTTCGGTAATCCATTTCATTTAGTTGTTTTTGATGCAATCCCATGCTGCGGTATTTCAGGGCTACCCGACTAAATAAGGCCTCATAAGAGCCTGCTTTTTCTTTTAACCAATCAATTTGCTCCGGTGTAATTTTATCCGTCTTAATATCTTGTAATTCAAAGCCTTTTCCATTATTCAATTCTCCTATAATCCGCTTACACGTATCACAAGTAGAGAGGTAATAAATCTTTTTCATTTTAAATGATAATTTTGCAGGTGTAAAGATAAGCCTTTATTTTGAGAGAAATATTCACGCTAAAGTCAAATTCGAGCTATGAGGCAAATTCCTGATTCTGAATTAGTTTTAAACGCTGACGGCACTATTTATCATCTTTGTCTTTTTCCTGAACAAATAGCTGACATTATACTTACGGTGGGCGATCCTGCACGAGTGGCGCGTATTTCCAAGTATTTTGATAAAATAGAATATCAAGTCAATCATCGGGAATTTGTAACACATACTGGTTGGCTTGGCAACACTCGTTTGAGCGTTCTTTCTACCGGCATCGGTACGGATAATATGGATATTGTGCTAAATGAACTGGACGCATTAGTAAATATTGATTTAAAAACCAGGATTCCGCATTCAAATCATAGCATTTTAAATATCATTCGCGTAGGTACTTCAGGTGCCGTGTGGCGGGAAGCGCCGGTAGGGAGTTTTATTACTTCCGCCTTTGGGCTGGGATTGGACAATTTGATGCATTTTTATGAATATCAAAACACTTCGGATGAAGCCAAACTGATCCAAGACTTTGCTGCATTTCTGAAAAATCCGCTACCTATCCAACCCTATTCTTTTGCAGCAAATGTAGAATTACTTAACAAGATGACGCTTGATCTGCAAGGTATTACCCTTACTGCGCCAGGATTTTATGCACCACAAGGGCGCGAGCTACGCGCTAATACCAAACTTACTTCGGAAACATTGACTCATTTAAGTAACTTTCAATATAAAAATTGGCAAATTACTAATTTTGAAATGGAAACTTCAGGGCTTTATGGGCTTGCAAAAGTATTGGGGCATAGGGCGGTTTCTTGCAATGTTATTTTAGCAAACCGTTTGCTGGGGCAATTCAGTCTTAATCCTGATAAGGAAGTAGAAAGTTTGATTGAAAACGTTTTGGAAAGAATAGGAAGCCTTACCAATTTTTCCCAATAAGTTATCTGGCGAAACCTATTTCAGGCGCTCATCACTTAAACCGACTATAATCAACCGCTTCAAAAGAAGTAAATACGCTTTTTGGAATCTCCGAATAAACAGCTATTTGGCTCAACTGACGATTAGGGCCTCGGTCACTGGAGAGTATGATTTTGCCGTATTGTTGGTAATTGGTCCAAGGGCTGGAAATGCTGGGCTTTTCGTCGGTGTACTTTTGGAAGTATTCCCAATGGCTTACCAATCGTGATTCTTTATCCACATATACCCTGTATTTGTTATCGGGGGTTCTGCCTACGTTTTCAAAAGTCATTTGCAGTACATCAGCAGGTTTCCCTTCAGGAGGGGTTTGTTCGCCGAGGTATTTCAAAGTCACACCGGAATCTTTGAGTTTAAAAGGCATCAACAACCAATAGCTATCATTGATCCAAGTACCAACGCCCCGTTCTACGTATTTTTTAATCGAATCGGGGTTCGTTAATATCTCTTCTCCCATTTTTATCTGACCGCTGTTATTATTAATATTGACAAGATAAATGTCTTTGCCGCTTTCAATGCGCACATCGCCAGTATATTTATCCCAAATAAGTTTTCGCCGTCCAAAAAAATTCCAAACTATATAATGCGTATCGTCCCAATTTTGGCGGCCGCCCATCGCTTGCATTACTTCATCGGCTATTTGAATGGCTTTGGCGTCAGAGGCATTAGCATTAAAGCCTTGCGCCGCCGGATTCGCTTCTTTTTGTTGCGCAATGACGGTGATAAAAGTAAAGAATAACAGCAGGATAAGGGTAAATAGCTTTTTCATATAATGGCGTGTTTGAATGAAATTCATCAAATCGTATGGCAATATCAAAAAAAATTCCTGCCGCTGAAAGCAACGACAGGAATTTATGAAAGTTTTATAGAAAATCGGAAGGGATTCAGATAATTATTCCATCATTCCAATATTCTAATATTCCATTTTAATTAGGCATTTGGATCAACGCCGCCATCTAAGAATTCCTGGTAAGCGCTGAGTTCGCCCCATTTGGCAGCTGCCGCCAATTCGGCTTGCTTCGGCCAAGTACCTGGATTTGCAATTCGGAAGCTTTCGCCACCAGCGTCAAGGATTTCGCGCAAGCGTTGTATAGAAGTCATGGAAAGGTCTGTCCAGTTCATAATACCCGCGTCCTTCAACAATTGCTCAATTTTCGGGCCAATCCCCTCGATCACTTTCAAATCCTCTGGATTATTCGAGAAACCGAGCACTTTCATGGCCATTTTCTCTGCTTTGGAAGGTGTATCGCCATCGCCAACAATCATTCCAGCCCCCAGAGACTTCTGAAATCTTACCAATTCTTCCCACTTGCCTTCGTTGGCGAGTTTGGCTTGTTGCGGCCAAGTGCTTGGATCGTGTACACGGTAGCTTGGGCCAGCATTTTCTAAAATGCGCGTCAAATCATCAGCTTTTGTAGCTGCGAGTTGCGCCCAAGTTCCAATTCCTGCTTGTTTCAGTACTTGTTCGATTTTAGCGCCAATACCTTCTATGATTTGAAGATTATCTGACTTGAAAATAGCGCCATAACCCTCTCCGGGTGTAGCACTAAGCGCAATACCTGCGGCATCTAATTTACTTTGTAAAATGGACTTATCCGCTTCACATATCTGTAGCTTGGTCTTCAAAGTCGCATCCGCTTTGCGCAATTCTTCGAGTTGATATTCCAATTCTTTATTTTTCTCTTCCCAATCAATCAACTGCGTGCGCAAGCCTTTCATTTCAGCTTCCACCTCATCTACGCGGCGCTTGTACTTGTACCAAAGCCACCAGCCCAATAGTAAACCCAATAAAAATGAACCCAGCGAAGCCAAAAGCCAAATCCACCAGCAGTCAGCCAAGGGTATGATGTGAAGTATTAAGATTTTGCTATACATGATTTAGTCGTTTTTTGTTTTGAAAATTATTATTGCTGTTTAATCAGGCGCACTTCTACCCGACGGTTATTATGTTGACCTTCCTTTGTAGTATTGGAATCCGTTGGTTGGCTCTCGCCTTTAGAATCCACCGTAATTTGGTCAGCTTTTACACCTTTTCTCACCAAGAAATCCCGGATAGCATTGGCACGGCGGCGGCCCAATTCAATATTGGCAGCATCTTCGCCCACATTGTCGGTATGACCAGTCAAGGTAATTCTTTCTCCTGTGTCTTTAACACGGATAGCCAATTTATCCAAATACTCATCTACTGTTGGGTCGTATTCTTTTTCTACAGATCCAAATGGGAAGCGAATAATTGTACGATCAGCGATTTCTTCTACTGTTCGAGAAGTCGTTTCTTCAGGTGTAATCCATTCAAATTCAACGGCTTCAAAGTAGCCCATTCGCACGCCTTCGCGTTCGTCAATCACGCGAGCTCGCAAGCGAATACGATCATCCGGCACACTTCCGGCAAAGAGGGCCTTCACCTTATCGGCACGTGCAAAGCCCATATTTTCATAACCTTGCGGTTTAGGCTCTTCTTCAAAGTACAAGCCGGTGATTTGTAAAATACCGTTTTCAGCGCCTTTGGCTAGAATGGATTCTTTGAGTTCATCAAAGCCATCGTTGGTAAAGGCAGTCGCGTCCGACCACTTGAAATCAATCGGATAGCGCTGGGTAGTCACCGCGCCCGAATCCGTTGGAGGCACATCGGTGACAAGCTCGCCTTCGCAGCCCGTACAAAGCTCTTCGGAGCAGCCACGCCACATTAAGAAGGTGTACAGCAGCCAGAGCGCAAGCATGATAATCGTTTTGAAAGTTGCGGTCATAATGATTTTATATTTGCAGTTAGAATATTACGATAAGTGACTGACAATCATGCCTCTGGTTCGGATTGCTTCATTGCTCGGGTCAGCGTGTACATTCCCATTGGATATACACTTAGGAAAGGGAAGCGATAGTTGTGTGTAAGTGCTTCAAATATAAGTATTCATGTAAGAAATTATATCAATTTATCGGAAATATTTTAACGTTTTGTTAAATCTTGATTCGAACAAAATCGAGTTTCTGTATTGTTTGGATTTGATGAATAGAGAATTGCATATATTTGTGGTCATTTTTAATAGTTTAGGAGGTTGAGGAGTTTAGAAGGTTTAGTTTGGCTCAACTTTCTAAACCCTCTCAACTCCTCAACTCAAAACTTTATATTAAAATGTTTGATAGTCTAAGTACCCGATTAGAAGGCGCTTTCAAGGTAATAACAGGTAACAATCGCCTGACCGAACTGAATATTGCCGAATCCATCAAGGAAATCCGCCGCGCATTAGTAGATGCCGATGTAAATTATAAAATTGCGAAAGAATTCACCGATAAAGTCAAGGATAAGGCGCTTGGCACCGAAAACGTCCTCAAAGCAGTAAGACCAGGCGAGTTGATGGTGAAAATCGTCATGGACGAGTTGGTGGAGCTGATGGGAGGGCAGTCCGAAGGAATTAACCTTGCCAAAACGAAGCCATCGGTTGTGCTGATTGCGGGTTTACAAGGTTCGGGTAAAACGACTTTCAGTGGAAAACTGGCATATCATTTAAAAAATAAACGTCAAAAGACGGCATTGCTCGTCGCTTGTGATGTGTATCGCCCTGCTGCGATTGACCAGCTGACGGTGCTTGCCGGGCAAGTTGGTGTTCCGATTTACAAAGAACCAGAAAACAAAAACCCGGTTCAAATTGCTCAAAATGCTATTCAACACGCCAAAACGCATGGCTTTGATGTGGTGATTGTGGATACGGCCGGTCGCCTTGCAGTGGACGAGCAGATGATGGATGAGATTTCGCGCATTCGGGCGGCCATTCAACCGAATGAAACGCTCTTTGTGGTGGACTCCATGACGGGTCAGGATGCAGTGAATACCGCTAAAGCCTTCAACGATGTGATCAATTATGATGGTGTCGTATTGACCAAATTGGACGGCGATACGCGCGGTGGTGCGGCCCTTTCGATCAAATATACAGTCGGTAAGCCTATCAAATTTGTAAGTACGGGCGAAAAAATGGATACGCTCGATGTATTCTATCCTGACCGGATGGCGCAGCGTATTCTTGGCATGGGTGATATTGTATCCTTTGTAGAACGCGCTCAAGAGCAATTTGATGAAGAAGAAGTCAAGCGATTAGAAAAGAAAATTAAGAAAAATAAATTTGATTTCAACGATTTCCTGGGGCAGATTTCTCAAATCCGCCGCATGGGTGATATCAAAAGCTTGATGGGTATGATTCCAGGCATGGGCAAAGCACTCAAGGATGTGGATATTGACAATAGTGCTTTTAATAAAGTGGAAGCGATTATTTTTTCGATGACGCCGCAAGAACGTGAAAACCCGGAAATATTGAATATGAATCGCAAACTCCGCATTGCCAAAGGCTGCGGCCAGAGTATCAACGAAATCAATGCCTTTATCAAGCAATTCGATCAGATGCGCAAAATGATGCATAAAATGAGTAGTATGCCCGGCATGGGTAGTATGGGCGCGCCAGGTATGTCCCCCAGAGGCTTGAAAAGGAAGAGATAAACCTTCAAGACGCCCGAAGTTTTTAAAAATTTCGGACGTCTTTTTCCTCCCGCCGATTTTCTCCCAGCTTTCATCGGAAATCTTTTTAAAATCCTCTTTGCTACTTCAATTTTGTCCTACGACTGTTAACAAACAAAAAACATTTAAACTAATATGAAAACATTGCATCACCCGATGAATGGCACGATCGTTGCTCATCAAAACCCTGTATTTGATATTCCACACAAAGGCATTCGCTATGCACTTGCTCAATTGTCTTTATTAGCGGGGCAAACCGATTATTGCGCTTACGCCTCGGTTGCAAAATTGCATAAGCTTGGTAAACAAGTCTTCCGATTTTTGGCGCTTCATGCCGAGCATGAGAATGAAATTACTTTCAAATACTTGGACGAGCGCGCCCCTGGCGCAACCGACCATGAGCGCGATGAACACGAATATTTGGAGGAATTGCAACACGCGCTGGAGCAGCAATTGGAGGTGATTTTTATCCTGGCAAGCGAAGGACAAGACGTAAGCGACCTTGGCAGGCAGTTTTATCAAAGGTTTAGCGAATTGCACGGATTGCATTTGGCGCATATGCTCGAAGAAGAACGAGAGATAGAACCTCTATTGCACGAATATTTTTCAAATGAAGAATTGCAGGCGCAGCGCCGTGAAATTATCAGCAAAAATAAGCCGGAGGAGTTATTAATTATGTGGCGCTTCATGTTTCCTGCCCATAACCACCGTACACGGGTTGCATTGCTAAAAGCCATTAAATCTGGTGCTCCTGAGCCTTTTTTTGCTTCGGTTTTAGGAATGCTACAAGAAGTATTATCCGAAAAAGAACTAGCAATTTTAATAAATACAGTGTAATCACAAATATCAAAAAAACAAAACAGCAAGTTCAATATCTTGAGCCTGCTGTTTTTGTTTTATGCTAATAACAAAACTTTTTCTTTAACGCGTTACGTACATCACTTCTTTTACAGCGCGGATAATTTTTTCAGGATTTGGTAAATATTCTTCTACCAGCGTAGGCGCATAAGGTAAAGATGTGTCAGCAACATTGATACGGGTTACGGGGGCATCCAGGTAGTCGAAAGCATATTTTTGTACCTCGTAAGCCACTTCCGAAGAAATGCCTGCAAAAGGCCAGCTTTCATCAATCACCACCAGGCGATTGGTCTTTTTTACCGATTCTACAATCGTACCAATATCCAAAGGACGAATGGTGCGCAAATCAATTACTTCAGCATCGATGCCTTCCTTAGCCAATTCCTCCGCAGCTTTTAGTGTCGGATGCATCATTTTATTATAGGATACCAGCGTTACATCCGAGCCATATTTACGAATCGCTGCTACCCCAATAGGCACCAGGTATTCCCCTTCGGGTACTTCATCTTCAAATCCATATAATAACTCTGATTCCATCATGCAGATTGGATCATCGTCACGAATGGCAGATTTCAATAAACCTTTGGCATCCGCAGGATCGACACAGGAAATTACTTTCAAGCCCGGCACATTGGCCATCCAACTTTCAAAGGATTGAGAGTGTTGCTGTGCCAATTGCCCCGCTGAGCCAGATGGGCCGCGAAACACAATTGGGCATTTGAATTGGCCAGCTGATTGCGACAAAGTTTTGGCTGCGTTGTTTACAATTTGGTCGAATGCCAATATTGCAAAATTCCAGGTCATAAATTCCACGATCGGGCGCAAGCCATTCATTGCAGCGCCCACACCAATGCCTGCAAAACCAAGTTCGGCAATCGGTGTGTCGATTACACGCCTGGAGCCAAATTCTTCGAGCATACCTTTACTCACCTTATAAGCCCCATCGTATTCGGCTACTTCTTCGCCCATGAGAAAAACAGTTTCGTCCCGGCGCATTTCTTCGATCATCGCCTCGCGTAAGGCATCGCGCAATGCTAATTTTCTCGCCATTTTATTTTATTTCGGATTGCAAGTTTGAATTAAACGCACAAAAATAAGCAGTGCAATATTTTTTGCACACCTATTGAACAAGTTTTTATAACATCGGTTTGAAACAAATTATTAAAAAGCTACTATGTATTCGCTCAGAAGTATTATTTTTGCAAAAATATAACATCGGAATTGGCTCGCCGTAAAATAAGTATAGCAACCCAGCCGTTTGTTACCATGTCAAAATTAAATTTTAATCTCTGAACATATTACAAAAAAAGTATCCATGAAAAACAAAGCCCTTGTCAGGAATTTCGCAAAAATTCTGGTTGCATTATCGGTGTTAATGGTTTTTTCTTCCTGCAATCGCGGTTATGGTTGCCCTACTAATTTTTCAGTTGACATTGTTGACGTTTTGAAAAGTGCCGTTTTAATGTTATTCTAATTAGATATGCTAAAATGGCTCGAGCTAACGCAAAATGAGCAAATTGCAGAAATAGCAGCGCTTTCACACCAAAAACCTTGTACTATCTATAAGCATAGTACTAGGTGTGCTTTGAGTAGTATTGCCAAAAGGCGTTTAGAAAGCGGCTGGTTCTTTGAACAAGAAGATTTGCCCATTTTTTATTTAGATGTTATTGAACATCGAGCGCTGTCCAAACAAGTAGCAGAATTCTTTTCAGTATATCACGAATCACCGCAGTTACTGCTGATCCGGCAAGGCGAATGCACTTACGAGGCTTCGCACTTGGAAATTTCCCTTGATGAATTCAAGAAAAATTTTTATTAATCTGGTAGCTCTGAAGTCATCAGATTAATAAAAATGGGGAAAGTAATCGGCATTATTATAAATGGCAAAGCGCCATGCAAAATGAGATTTTTGAAACGCAAGATGGTTCGCATTCTATTCTATCCAAAGAATATGGTGTAAGCTATCACTCGCGCTACGGCGCTGTGCAGGAATCGCAACACGTTTTTATCGAAGCGGGTTTGTACGCAAAAGGCTTGGCGCAAAAGGAAATAGCGATATTAGAATTTGGATTTGGTTCGGGGTTGAACGCATTCCTAACCATGTTGGAAGCCGAAAAGCACCAATGGAACATCTATTACGAAACCATTGAAGCTTATCCGATTAATATAGCCCAAGCCAGTCAGCTCAACTACCCTACCCTTTTGAACGCATCGCATTTACAAGAACAATTTTTGCAAATGCACGCGTGTCCTCCTGATGTGGGTCAACAACCTACACCAAATTTCATTTTTCGCAAAATATTGCAACGATTTGAAGATGTAAATTACTCCCCAACATTCGATTTGATTTACTTTGATGCCTTTGCACCCTCTGCTCAGCCTGATTTGTGGAATGAAACCATTTTGGTAAAGGCATACCAAGCACTCAAAAGCCAGGGTATTTTTGTGACTTATTGCGCCAAAGGCGAAGTAAAAAGAATCTTAAAAAACATTGGTTTTCAAGTAGAAGCGTTGCCCGGGCCGCCAGGTAAACGAGAAATGACCCGTGGGGTTAAAAAGTAAATTTCAAGCCAATTGCTCTTCCTCGCTGCTTTTTCTGGGCTTAATCACATTGATTTTTCCATCATCTCCGTACAATTCTCTCGACTTTTTGTTGTAAGCTAATGCCGCTTCCTCGGCCGTAGCAAACATTCCAATGTGAATGGATTTTCGATTGACAGAAATAACGGCCCTGTACCGATTGTTTTCTTTGTAAACCCCTGTGTACCCTGCACGGCTGCTGGTTTTGCGCTTACGGCTGGCTACCGATCTCGAACGATACACAATGTTTTCCAAACGACAATCCAATTTATTGCCGTTTTTGGCGCCTACCAGATTGCGGTCTCTTGACTTGTTGCCGTTCAGGAATTTTTCAGCTACCAACTTGTGCAAGTAAATGGTTTCCGTTTTGTAATCGCCGTCCGCCTTTTTCCAGGTTTTCTGGAATACGGCGCATCCACTGGAATGCTTACGTAGATTATTGACAAAGTCAACTTTTGCCAGATAAGGATCGGTAGTGAGGTATTCATACACCTTATCATCCAGCAACACCACGTCATCGGCGTTCTTGAGTTTTACTTTATACAACACGCTCTCTCGAATTTTATATGGTCAACAAATAAATTTCGCTAACCGATTTGGGCTATGCCAAAAATTTGCTATGACATGGGATGAAGAGAAGGAAAAATGAGGCCTTGGGGAAATCTTCGCGAAATATAAGTATTTTTACAAAACAATCATTTCTATACGCTTGAGATTTTTTCTAATATTCTTTAATTCTCTCATTTGAAAGAATTTTTTTCATCTCTCTCGCCTGAAAACGCAACATTTGTCAGTATTTAGGTAAAGCCGTTAATTTTTTTTAAACCCGAAGTTAACTGTTGTTTAAAAATAACTAATTTGGCTACTCGAAAAGAACATTTTGTAAATCAGCGCTGAAAAATAGATATGAAATTTTTACAACGTATTATTTTCCTAAATTTTATTCTAATTACAATAGCAGCATCTACTCTTTGCGCGCAAAATGTAATTAGGGGTGAGGTGGTGGACGCCAGCACCGGTGAACCACTCATCAATGCTACTGTGGTGATTAAAGGAACTTCACTCGGAGCTATTACAGATTTTGACGGGGTATTTGAATTAAACTACGGCGGCGCCTTTCCAATCACACTTGTGTTTAGCTATACAGGCTTTCAAACACTGGAAGTGGTCGCCAATTCTGCTAAAGATCGCATCAAGGCCCAATTAGAGGAATCTGCTGTGCTAATTGCCGCAGTGGAAGTAACCGGTCGGCGTATTTCCGAAAAACAACAACAATCGCCTCTGACGATGGAAACGCTGGATAATATCGGTATCCGAGAAACACCGGCCGCCAATTTCTACGACGGGCTTGGCTCTCTGAAAGATGTGGATTTGACCGCTGCCAGCCTTGGTTTTAAAATTATTAATACCAGGGGTTTCAACAGCACCAGCCCGGTGCGTTCGCTCCAAATCATTGACGGTGTGGACAATCAATCCCCAGGGTTGAATTTTTCATTGGGTAATTTTCTTGGTTCTTCTGAATTGGATGTCAATCGCGTCAATTTGATTATTGGTGCAAGTTCTGCATTTTATGGTCCAAATGCTTTTAATGGTGTGATTAGCATGGAGACCAAAAATCCATTTTTACACAAAGGCTTATCTGCCATGATAAAAGTGGGTGAACGTAATTTGCTGGAAACCGCTGTTCGCTGGGCGAATGCCGTCAATAATAAGAATGGACAGGAATTCCTTGCATACAAACTCAACTTCTCCTTTATGCGAGCGAATGACTGGGAAGCCGAAAATTATGATCCAGTGGATGGCACCTTAACGGGGCTTGATAATCCTGGCCGCTACGACGCTGTTAATATTTACGGGGATGAGTATTTTTCTTTGAATGACCTTTCCACTGCTCCACCCTGGACGTTCCCTGGGTTGGGTGTTTGGCATCGCACGGGCTATAAAGAGCCTGACTTGGTGGATTATAATACCAACAACTTTAAAGGCAATTTGGCATTTCATTTCCGCACTCAACCAAGTAAAGGATTGGAATCACCAGAATTGATCGTATCGTCCAGCATTGGCGGCGGTACTACCGTTTATCAAGGGGATAATCGTTTTAGTTTGCGCGACATTTTATTTTACCAAAATCGCATCGAATTTAGAAAAGAAGGTAAATTTTTCCTGCGTGCTTATTCGACCAATGAAAACGCCGGAAATTCATTTGACCCATATTTTACTGCCTTGCTATTGCAAGAAGCTGCTAAAAGCAACGAACTTTGGTCGCAAGATTATAGCCAATACTGGCGTGATAATATCAACCCACGCATCCAGGAAGCAGGATACCCGCAATTAGATTTTTCTAAATTTCCTCCTACTTTTGATTTTGCAGGGGCCGAAGCCTGGAATGTTCAATATCGAGATTCCTTATTTGCTTGGCACATAGAGACAGAAGCAGCCGCCAATCTTCGCAATATACGAAACCCTGCAACCATTGATTTTTTAAAGCCTGGGACACAGGAATTTGAAGCAGCCTTCAACAGAATTTCGGGTACAAAATCGAGCAACAAACGCGAAGGTTCGCGCTTTTTTGATCAATCCGCGTTATACCATGCGCATGGTGAGTATAAATTTGAGCCGGTTTGGGCAAAAGTAATCACAGTAGGTGGTAATGTGCGTTTCTATCGCCCGAATTCCGAAGGCACTATCTTTTCTGATACAGCAGGAATAAAAATCAAAAATTACGAATTTGGACTTTATTCAGGTATTGAAAAAGAATTTTTTGATCGCCGTTTGCGCGCTAGCTTTACTGCTCGGGTTGACAAAAACCAGAATTTTGACTGGATTGCTACGCCTGCGGCCTCTCTGGTTTGGAATCCTCAGCCCAATAATTATCTCCGTGCTTCCTTCTCGTCTGCCATTCGCAACCCGACTTTGACAGATCAATATTTATTTTTGAATGTAGGACGTGCGATTTTGGCAGGGAATCTAACCGGCGCTGATAGCTTGATTACTTTAGAATCTTTTACCGATTTTCGTTCTACTCTAAATCGGGATACATTAGATTATTTTAACGTTGACCCGGTGAAACCGGAACGCGTAAAAACCTTTGAACTGGGATACCGTACTATTCTGTGGAATAAATTGTATTTAGATGCTGGATACTACTATAGTATATATAATGATTTTCTTGGTTACAACATAGGCTTGACCGCCAAATTCGATGAAAATAGCGCACTTAATCTTCCAAAAGAAGTACAGGGCTATCGCTACGCTGCTAACTCAATTAATCAGGTAACTACACAAGGCTTCTCGATTGGGTCGAGTTTTTATTTCGCTAACTATTTCCAGGTATCAGGAAATTATTCTTGGAATAAGCTTAATTCAGAAATTGATGACCCTATTATCCCTGCATTTAATACACCGGAACATAAGTTCAATCTTAGTCTTTCGGGCCGTGACGTCGTTCTGGGTGGACTCCGGAATGTGGGTTTCAGCATCAATTATAAATGGCAGGAAGGCTTCCTGTTTGAGGGTTCACCGCAATTCACGGGCTTTATTCCAAGCTATGATCTGTTGGATGCACAAATCAACTGGACTGCTAAAAAAGTTGGGCTAACATTTAAGTTAGGTGCTTCGAATCTATTAGATAATCAAATTTTCCAAACCTATGGCGGCCCGCGAATCGGTAGGCTGGCTTATTTTTCTATTTTGTATGAGTCTAAATCTAAATAATTGAATCATATATTTTCATCAAATTCAAAATACGCAATATGAAAAAATTCAACATTCTGCTTCTCCTTTTGTGCAGCGTTTGGTTCTTGAATGCTCAAAATCGGCGCTATATTGACAAAGTGTTCGATAATGTTACTTTAACAACCAACGTTACTTACGGCGTGAATGCTACTGTATTAGCCGTTTCTCAAGTAGGGCAAGCAATACCGCAACCACTATTAATGGATATTTATCAGCCAACCGGTGATACCGCGACTCAACGCCCAGTAGTCTTGGTTTTTCATACTGGTAATTTCCTACCTTCTGGTATTAACGGCAGTGCAAATGGGAAAAAAGAAGATTCCACAGTGGTAGAGGTCTGTAATCGCCTTGCAAAAATGGGCTATGTGGCTGCTTCCGTGGATTATCGTCTTGGCTGGAATCCGGTTGATCCCGTACAAAGTAACCGTATTTTTGGTATCATCAATGCGGCTTATCGTGGCGTACAAGATGCCCGCACTGCGATTCGTTTTTTTAAGAAATCTGTGAAGGAGGCTGCAAATGCTTATGGCATTGACTCTACCAAAATGGTTGTTTGGGGCATTGGCACTGGCGGTTATATTTCACTCAATACTGCTGCGCTTGATGCTTACTCTAAAATTTTATTGCCTAAGTTTACAACAGTAGTTGGAGGTCAGCCTTTCCCAATGGTTATTGAAGCTATCAATGGCGACATTAATGGTACATCTGTTGGTTTTGTTCCGCCAGGTATTCCTTATCCTTTCCCAGCAAATGATACACTTTGCTATCCTAACCATCTTGGCTATAGCTCTAATTTCCAATTGGCAGTAAACATGGGTGGTGCTCTTGGAGATTCTTCTTGGATTGATGCGAATCAAGTACCGATTATTTCATATCATGTGCCTACCGACCCATTTGCACCATATAATTGTGCTGTGTTAAATGTGCCACCGCCGATCAACCTGCCTGTGGTAGATGTTTGCGGTAGTAATGTGGTTTCCGTGCAGCAGCATTTATATGGCAATAATGATATTTTCAAGACTGTTAGTTTTGTTGATCCGCTTTCGCAATTAATCAATACACGAAATAATGGAAGAGAAGGCTTGTGTCCTTTCCCATCCGATGACCCGACCGAGTCCGGCGCATGGGATTTCTTCAATCAGAATGATCCGAACAATGTCACCATGGATGTTCCCGACCCAGTAAAAGCAAGATTATATATTGATACGATTATGGCTTATTTCGGTCCGAGAGCTTGTGTGGCACTTGGTTTGGGTTGTGATTTAGATGGACTCGTTTCTTCTGCTAAAGAAGTGATCGGCGCTAATGATGTGCAACTGAAAATGATGCCAAACCCAGCTTATGCTGAGGTCAGCTTCCAGAGTGCATCAGAATTTCCAATTCAGGATATTCAGGTATTTGATCTGAGTGGTCGTATAGTGAAATCGGCGATGAATTTGAAAGATAATTCTTATCGAATGTCGAGAGGTGATTTGCCAAATGGCATGTATATCGTCAAACTTCGATTTGAGAAAGGAATTGTTACACAGAAATTAATATTTAATTAAATTTATATCATAATCCTGGCGGATTTTAAAAATCTGCCAGGATTTTATCTTTTATACTGCCACCATCTCCGGCATGATGACCTTCAATTTTTCTACCACATAATCCACTTCTTCTTTTGTATTTAAATGCGATAGTGAAAAGCGAATCGTGGTGTATTCTGAATCTTTATGCAAAGCTGCCATTACGTGCGAACCAACATTCGAGCCGGAACTACAAGCGCTGCCACCCGACACGCTGATACCAGCAATATCCAGATTAAATAATAACATATCCGATTTTGGCGAAGGCGGAAACGATACGCTCAATACTTTATAATGCCCATTTTCGGGGTCACCATTGATGTGAATGCCTTCAAAATTAGATTCCAATTGCTCTTTTAGGTAATCGCGTACTTCCATAGTGTGCGTGCGCCAGGTTTCCAAATTAGCATAAGCCAGTTCCAACGCCTTCGCCAAGCCAATAATGCCATAAAGATTTTCGGTGCCACCGCGCATATTTCGCTCCTGAGACCCTCCGTCAATAAAGGGTTTGATAAGATTTTCGCTATTGATATAAATAAATCCTACTCCTTTTGGCCCGTGAAATTTATGCGCCGAACCCGCCAAAAAACTGATGTTGGTTTTAGAAACATCAATCGGAAAATAGCCCATCGTTTGTACCGTATCTGAATGAAAATAAGCCCCGTATTGCTGACAAATCGCAGCTATTTCATCCAAATCAATCATTACGCCGATTTCATTATTGGAGTGCATCAGCGATACCATCGTCTTTTTATCAGTTTCCTGCAAGACTGCCTCTAAATGAGCAAGATCGGGCCTGCCACTTGGTTCTATATTCAGAAAAACAATTTCTACATCCTTATCATGTTCTAAAGTTTCTAAGGGATGGAGCACGCAATGATGCTCAATCGGTGAACTAATAATGCGGCGTACGCCCAGGTCGCGTACTGCACATTTGAGCGCCATATTATTCGACTCCGTCCCGCCCGAAGTAAAAAAAATCTCTCCAATCGAAGCCCCAATCAATCGGGCAACTTGCTTGCGTGCTTGCTCTATTGCAGCCCTTGCTTTCCTACCTTCTGCATGAATAGAAGAAGGATTGCCATTATTATCGCGCATCATTTCCAGCATTGCTGCGATTACTTCTTCGCCGAGCGGCGTTGTTGCTGCATTATCAAAAAAAACTCTCATACTCCGTCAGATAATTTTTTAGAAAACCAATCTTGAACGATTTCGGTTTCAATTTCATGCTTATGCCTGAATTCGTTGGTTTTCCGATTGTAAATATACTCATTCCCCCACTCCTCAAAATGATGATAAACCGCTTCCACCGCATCAAGTATATAATCCAATTCTGCATCCGTAATAGTAGGATGAATGGACATCCGAACCCAGCCGGGCTTGTGCGACAAATTACCATGACTGATTTCATCGGTAATCATTTTGGAATAGCCAGGCGAAACTTCCAATAAGTAATGTCCATAAGTGCCTGCACAAGAACAACCGCCGCGCATTTGCACACCGAAGCGATCATTGAGCAATTTTACTGCTAAATTATAATGTAAACCTTCTATATAAAACGAAATGACTCCCAGGCGTTTGCGAAGATGTCCTGCAAGGATATGAAGTTTCGGCAATTGATCCAATCGTTCCCAGATTCGTTCCAGTAATTCTTCTTCCCGACGGAGCATATTTTCGATACCCATCTCGGCTTTTAGCTGAAAACAAAGAGCAACCTTGATCGTTTGCAAAAAAGCAGGCGTACCGCCATCTTCACGCGCCTCGATCTCGTCAATATATTTGTGACCGCCCCATGGATTTGTCCAATCTACCGTGCCGCCGCCAGGATTATCAGGAATGCGGTTGGAGTATAATTTTGAATTAAAAATCAGGATTCCAGTCGTGCCGGGCCCACCCAGGAATTTATGTGGTGAAAAATAAATCGCATCCAAGTGTTGTAATGGGTTTTCAGGACGCATATTGATCTCAATATAAGGCGCTGAACAAGCGAAATCCACGAAGCATAAACCGCCATGCTGGTGCATGATTTCGGCGATCTTATGGTAAGGTGTGAAAAGCCCGGAAACATTGGAGCATGAAGTAATTGCGGCTATTTTGGTGCGGCGGTTTTTATATTTTTCGAGCAATCTATGTAGATCATCCAAGTCCACCAAACCATCGGGCATTGGGCGAATGATTTCTACCTGCGCCAAAGTCTCCAACCAAGAAGTTTGATTAGAATGGTGTTCCATGTGCGTGACAAAAACAATTGGGCGCTCTTCTTCCGGCAAGTCTATCCAAACGCGATGTTTTTCGTGCACTTTTAGACCAAGAATCCGTTGAAATTTGTTCACTACGCCCGTCATTCCTGAGTTGGAAGAAATCAACACATCTTCGGCCGCCGCTCCCAAATGTTTTTTGATCATGGCTTTTGCTTCGTGATATGCCTGGGTCATGGTGCTACCCGTCACGGTTGTTTCGGTATGCGTATTCCCAACGTAAGGCCCAATCTCATTCAGCAATCGCTCTTCTATCGACTGATACAGGCGGCCGCTGGCTGTCCAGTCGGCATAGACAATTTTCTTCGCGCCATAAGGCGTTTCAAATGTTTGGTCAATGCCTACGATCTTATTTCGAAAATGCTCGAAATAAGTTTCTAAAGTGCTTTTGATCGGTTTTGTTTTGGTGAGCGCCTCCATAATTTTTACAATTTTCAGATCAATTGTACTGCGTCCGATTTCAATTGCTGTGCTAATGCCTGTGCATCTTGCTCGCTATTACCTTCAGCATATACGCGGATGATCGGCTCTGTATTTGACTTGCGCAGATGCACCCAGCCTTCCGGAAAATCAATTTTTAAGCCGTCAATTGTATTGTAATCTTCATTTTGGTATTTTTCTTCCAAAGATTTGAGCAATTTTTCCATATCTACTTCCGGCGTAAGCGCAATTTTATCTTTAATCATCGCATAATTCGGATAGCGTTTTCGCAAATTCGACATCGCTATTCCTCCTTTTGCTAAATGGGACAAGAACAAAGCAATCCCGGCCAAAGCGTCCCGACCATAATGCAATTCCGGCACAATCACACCGCCATTGCCTTCCCCACCAATTACGGCACTCACTTCTTTCATTTTATCCACCACATTTACTTCGCCCACCGCTGCCGCGAAATATTCACCTCCATGCTTTCGAGTCACATCACGCAGCGCACGAGAAGAGGAAAGATTGGAAACGGTATTCCCTTTTTTGTACTGCAAAATATAATCTGCGACAGCTACCAAAGTATATTCTTCGCCAAACATATCGCCATTTTCGCACACAAATGCGAGACGATCTACGTCCGGATCAACCGCAATGCCCAAATCGGCCTTTTCTTTTACAACCGCTTGCGCTAAATCTTGCAAATGCTCGGGCAAAGGCTCAGGGTTATGCGCAAAACGGCCATTGATTTCGCCATTCAAAACGATCACTTCGCAATCCAATTCCTTCAATAGATGCGGTACTGCCAAGGCGCCTGTCGAGTTTACAGCATCCACAACTACTTTGAAACGCTTACCGCGGATAGCATCCACATCTACCAGTGGCATTTGCAAAATAGCATCCACGTGCTTGCCGATATAACCCTCTGCTGTATGATAATTACCTAATTTTTCAACTTCTGCGTAGCGAATTTGGCCATCATTCAAGAGTTTCAAGAATGCTTCTCCATCTGTAGCAGAGATAAATTCACCTTTGTGATTCAATAATTTCAAGGCATTCCATTGCATTGGGTTATGACTCGCCGTCAGGATAATACCTGCGCCTGCTTTTTCCCAAACCACTGCCATTTCAACCGTAGGCGTTGTGGAATAACCCAGATCAATCACATCAATACCCAATGAAATCAGGGTATTTACGACCAAACTACTCACCATCTGTCCAGAAATGCGGCCATCGCGTCCAATGACGACTTTAGGAACATTGCCATTCAGCAAAACCCAACTGCCGAATGCGGCGGTGCAGGAAACAATGTCTTCTGGGGTAAGATTTTCTCCAGCAGCGCCCCCAATCGTGCCTCTGATGCCGGAAATAGATTTAATAAGTGCCAATATTGCTTTTTTTTGGTTGATTAGAATAGCACAAAATTAAAAATTTAGCATGGAAATAAGCAGGTTTATAACTAATTGATAAAACCATTAAACATTTTCCAGAGTGGTTTAATTATATTTGAAGCTTTGAATGAATCAAATGGGATTTTTTCACGACTTTACCAAATATGACAAGTCTTTTAGCGCTTGACGAACAGTTGTTTCACATCATCAATGGCAATTGGCAAAACCCTTTCCTGGATGCAGTGATGCCCTTTTGGCGAGATAAAAAAACCTGGATACCACTGTACATTGTACTAACCGGTTTCCTTTGGTATAAATTCAGAGTAAAAGGTTTGTACCTGGTCTTGGCGCTTATACTGACGGTTGGCGTTGCAGATATCGTTAGCAGTCAATTAGTCAAAAAGAATGTCCGACGAGTGCGACCTTGCAATGACGCCACTTTGCCCTTTGATGTAAATGTGCCAATCCCTTGCGGAAGTGGCTATAGCTTTACCTCTTCACACGCTACCAATCACTTTGCTATTGCGGCTTTTTTGAGTATGACCCTGGGGCAATTTCATCGAAAAATCCGGCTGCCTTTTTACCTGTGGGCTGCGACGATTGCATTTGGGCAGGTGTACGTGGGGGCGCATTACCCATTGGATATTATCTGCGGCGCAGCTTTGGGCTGGTTAATCGCTTTTATTTTAGCGAGGCTGTACCTCAATTGGAAGAAGATTAGTATTGTAAATCAATCAAATACAAATATAGCTTAATGGCAATTTGGCAATATATCGCGTTGTTTTTGACGGTGCTGGCCGGTGGCGGACTTGCATTACAATTAAAAAAATATAATCCGGCCAATCTTCGATTGGTACTTTCTTTTAGCGGGTCTTATATATTGGGAATCAGTATTTTACACTTAATGCCTGGCGTTTATGCACAAGCAGACACACGCGCCGGGCTTTGGATTTTATTAGGATTTTTTATTCAACTGCTGCTCGAACAATTATCAAAAGGGATCGAACACGGACACGTCCATGTGCATGAACATGGCAGGTTTGCTTATTCGATTATGCTTGGATTATGCTTACACGCTTTTATCGAAGGTTTACCTCTTAGTAATTATACCGAATTTCATCAACTGCATCATGGCATCGGGCACGATGACAATCACCTTTTTTATGGTATTATTTTGCACAAAGCCCCCGCAGCATTTGCCTTGGCGATACTCTTGCTTTGGTCAAAAGCAAAGCTATCCGTGATTTGGATAAGCCTTACGATTTTCGCAGCCATGTCGCCGCTGGGCGCTTTCATTGCATCGCTATTCAAAATCAACCTGGAAATAGTGACAAACCTTGTCGCCTTAGTCATTGGCTCCTTTTTGCATATTTCCACTACGATTTTATTTGAAGCGGATGATAGCCATCAACATCGAATCGCCTGGAAAAAAATGATCGTTATTCTGGCAGGATTAAGCATTGCGATTTTAACGCTCTGATGATGAATCAGGATGAATTATACATCCAACGTTGTTTTGACCTTGCGCGGCTGGGTGCAGGCAATGTTTCTCCAAACCCAATGGTAGGGGCAGTTCTAGTATATGAAAATCATATTATTGGCGAGGGTTTTCATCAAAAATACGGCGAGGCACATGCCGAAGTAAATGCAGTAAACAGTGTCAAACCCGCCGACCGAGCTTTGATCGAACAATCAACGCTTTATGTTTCCTTAGAGCCTTGCTGCATCTATGGCCGGACGCCACCTTGCACCAATTTGATTATCAAACATAAAATTCCGAAAGTTATCATTTCTTGTTTAGACCAAACGCCTGGAGTTGCCGGACAAGGTGTTCAGTTATTGCGCAATCACGGCGTGGAAGTCATTACCGGCATTCTGGAAGCGCAAGGTCAAGAATTGGTGCGTTTTCGCAATCATTTTGTCACGCGCAATCGACCCTACGTGGTTTTAAAATTTGCACAAACTTTGGATGGTTTTATGGGGCTGCCAGATGAGCAGATTTGGATAAGTAACGAATTCTCAAAACGCTTGGTGCACAAGTGGCGCAGCGAGGTAGACGCTATTTTAATTGGCACAAAAACGGCTTTAATTGACAACCCACAACTCAATAACCGCCTGTATTTTGGCAAATCACCTTTACGAATTGTATTAGACCGAAATCTGATCCTCCCCCAGCATTTACATATTTTTGACCAAAATCAACCCACGCTTATCGTTACTGAAAACTCCAGCCTCAAGCCAGCCTCAAGCCTTCCATACCTCGAACTCAATTTTGAGGACGATTTTTTAAATCAATTGCTAAAACACCTCCATCAACAAAAAATCACTACCTTGCTGGTAGAAGGAGGCTCGAAAATATTACAAAGTTTCATTGAACAAGATTTATGGGACGAAGCGTACGTTTTTATTGGGAATAAAACAATTGTTAAAGGAATCCCCGCCCCTACCCTCCCAGGGCCCGTCATTGCTCGTTTTTCCTTGGGTAGCGACCAAATGATTCGTTATCAGAATGTTCACATTCGTTAAACTTCCTTTAAAGTAGGCGTCCTATATCATACAGGCCTTTTTCTTTTTGTTTCTTAGTTGTTAACTTTGCAATTGAAAAATAAACGTGTCATAAGAATGAAAAGGATAAGTGTCGCTCTGCTAACGGCTTTTTTATGGAGCACCTTAATGTTGAACAACACTACTGCGCAGGAAACTACACAGGATAAAATCAATTGGTATAACTGGGAACAAGCCACCGAAGCCCATGCCAAACAGCAGAAAAAGTTGATACTCAACGTCTATACCGAATGGTGCACCTGGTGCAAACGCATGGATGAAACCACATTGCAGCAGCCCGAAATCGCCAAATATCTGAATCAGTATTTCTACGCGGTGAAATTTGATGCGGAACAAAAAGGCAACCTCGAATACAAAGATAAATCCTACAAATACGTCAAAAACGGTAACAAAGGCTACCACGAATTAGCCGCCGAATTACTCAAAGGTAGGTTGAGCTTTCCGTCTATCGTTTTTCTGGATGAAGATTTGAATGTCATTCAAGCAATTTCAGGCTTCAAAACGCCGGAAGAATTTGAGCAAATCGTGACTTATTTTGCCAAAGATTATTACAAATCGCAGCCTTGGTCTTCTTTTGTCAAATCGTACAAGCCCGTTATGGTGAGTGATAAGCATTAAGAATTCTAAGAGTTTAACTAGAATGCCTAAGAATAATTCAAAAGCAATGTCTCTATCGATTGCTGGATTAATGAATAGTAACTTGCCGTAAAGTCGTGCCGCCATGGTGTAGTTTAATTTTTCTTTAGAATAAGGCTATGAATGCAAACTAATTGTAAGTGAAGTACTATTGTAAAAGTGAATCATATCCAAATTAATATCCAAATTATTTTATTTGAAAAAAGGATTATTTATCTTTGAGAAATAAACTTAATTAGCGTTACGTCATGAACGGAGATAAATCTAAAAAACCGCCAAAGCCTCCTGTTGATCCACCAATAAAACCTCCTATAATTATTATACCTCCGCCTACTCCTCCGGAGCGTAAGGATTCTCCAAAAGTACCTCCAGTTATTGTTCCTACGCCGACTATTGTTCCTGGATATTCTTGTCAATAAAAGAAGTAAAAAGAAACAATTAGAATAAACGAAATTATAAATGTACTAACAGACGTGATTATAACTCTTTTTAGGGAAGCTAGTCGTCTTGTATTAATTAATTCATTATAGGCTACTTTGGTTTGTAAATGGATGCACTCATTGTATAATAAATAAAGTAATTTATCTCCAACAGGAATGTCCATAAGTTTATTTGGGATTAATTCCTTAGGAGGTCTTCCTGTTACCATTAATTGATTTGGAAATATTATTCCTATTATTATAAATAAACAATAGATCATGGGTATCAATGTAAATGATAAAATAATCAAAATAGGAGTATCTTCTTTATCATATCCACCTGACACTAGATTTGTTGCTAAAAAGGTTATCATTATACCTAATATAGAAATATAAATTGATAAAAGAGTGTAGGCTCTTGAAATTGTATTATCATATATTTTAACTAATTCAGTTAAATATAATTCGCCTTGTTTAAAAACAAAATTCAATGTCTCAATTGAGATATCATTTAAATCATCAATTTCCGGAATCCAAACATTAATTTTTTCTTTTGCCATAAATTTTTATAATTTTTAATGCATCCGATCCCCTCGCAATTCCAACTGTTTCATTACTTCTGCTTCGTATTCTAAATATTCCTGCCAGCGTTTTTTTACTTTTTCTTCGGGGGCGTAGCGCTTGGCGAGTTCGATAAAGAGTACATAATGGCCAGCTTCGGAGACCATAAACTTATGATACCAGTCGCGCAGGTTTTCATCACTGATATGCAAACTTAACAGGCGGAAACGCTCGCAGCTACGGGCTTCAATGAGGGCACAAGTGAGGAGTTTTTCTAAAAGACTATCCTCGCGTCCCCCTCCTTTTTGTTGGAATTGAAGCAAAGCGTTCACGTACTCATCCTTGCGTTGCTTGCCGAGTTGAAGCTGGCGTTTTTTGAGTTCGGTGAGTACCATTCGGAAATGTCCCCATTCTTCGGTGACGATAGGCGCGAGTTCTTCCACCATTTCGATTTTATCAGGATACTGCTGAATTAGCGAAATGCAGGAAGTGGCAGCTTTTTGCTCGCAATAAGCATGATCGGTGAGGATTTCTGCCAAGTCCATCTCTGCCAGGTTCACCCAGCGTGGATCGGTGGGGAGCTTCAAGCCAAGCATTTGCACGGAATGGAGTTCTTGTTCTTTGGTTTGCATAAAACTTATTTTTCGGTGGCTCCGTGCCTACATCAAAGATTTCGGCAGGTAAAAAGCGCGCCGTTACTTCTACTTTTCAAGACAATTGAGTTGGTTCATAAAAAAATCAAGATTAAATACCTCATATTCTTCATAACCACTGCTCCAAAACATAATCATGCTGTCCAATTCGCCATTGCGCAGCACGCTCAACTGGCTACGGTCAATCGGATAATGTACACTATATGTTAGCAATTCTTTTTCGGTATCATAAGTCCCTTTATCCATGCGTCCTGCATTGAGGGTGATAAAATCTCCATTTAATAACTTGATAATCAGCACACTGCCCTTTTCAATAAATCCATACGCTTCGCGGGCATTGGGATAAGCAAAGGTAAACTGTAAGGATAAAAATCGGAAACCACTCATAGAAGTCATAAACCCTTCACATCTGAGGTATTCTTTATCTTTCAGGAAAGCCCGCAGGCGTTCATCGGTATGCGTGAAAAGCAACTCCTGCTGCATATCGCGTCGCCATTGGCGAGTGGTTTCGTCGTTGCCCTCAAAGGCCATTTCACATACATTTTGCGGTGGATTTGCCATTACATTATTCGCATCGCGTACCGAGCCGGTGGACTCATCTAACGTCACTACATTTTTATAAAAATCCTCCAACAAGGGTTCGCTCGCTGCATTGCGGCTGATCTTGATGGTTTGCTCGGATTTTAATTCCTGCAAATAATTTCCTTTCTGAGTCAATTCTTGCGTTTTATTGGCTTCTTGTGTTGCCAAAGCAGCTTCTTTGCTTGCTTCTTGCTCGGTTTTATGCGCAGCTGCTAATCTTGCATTTAAATTATGAATGGTTTCTTCATTTGCACCACTATTCTGTGCATTACGCAGTTCTAATTCAAGCGCTTTGCGTTGCTGAGTAGCTTCTGACGCACGTTGGTTGGCGATTTGCACGGCTTCTCCGGCTACTTGCGAACGTCGAATAAAGATTTTACGTGCATCTTCGTCTGTGGTGGCATATACATTATCCATTGGCAATACCATACCAGTAAAAGTTGGGTATTTATCACCCGTTTCTGAAGGTTTGTAATTCCGGGAATCCTTTGGATCAAATAAAGCATCAGTGGGGACGCCAAAATTGGTGAAATATTGCCAAGTGCCATCGGGATGGACAATAATTTTTTCACCGCGTTCATTTACTCTTAGTTCCTGTGCCCTCAAAGTTAGAGAAAGCGTTGTTATAATGAGCAGCAAAAAATGTTTACATTGCATAGTCATAGGATTATGTTGTTTATGATATGGTGATATGGCGTTATAGTGTTTGGGTGTTATTGTACAGTTATTTAGTTTATTATTAAACTTTAGAATGGTTAAAGCTAATATCCTTAACCCCACCTTAATGCCAAAACACTATGAACCATTACACAAAAATAAGCAAAATCATTGTGTTATGCCAGATTTTATTGGCAGTTAAACCCTATAAAAATTTAAAAAAACTATGAGTAAGCTCTTATTATTTTTTTCAGCAATGTTAATCATTCTTGCCACCGCTTGTAATTCCAACGAAAGCGATTTTAAAAACATCAAAATCACTTACCATCAAACGCCTAAAGATTTATCGGTCGTAGATACTTTTTGGGGAACGCCGATAGCTGATCCTTATCGCTGGTTAGAAAATGGCACCTCGCCTACAACCCGCGACTGGCTTGCGCAGCAAAAGCAAACCGCCGAAGATTATCTGAAACGAATCCCTTTTCGGGAAGATATTAAAAATCGCTTGCATGTATTATGGAATCACGAGCGTTGCAGTAGTCCGCGAAGGGCTGGAAATTATTTCTATGCGTTAAAAAACAATGGATTACAAAATCAAGACATATTGTATCGACTTGGCAATGAGCGAGATACAGTTATTCTTGACCCCAACCAATTTTCCGTAAACGGTACGCGGATTCTTGAGGATTTTAATTTCTCAAAAGACGGCTCTTTGTTGGCTTATGAAGTATCTCAAGGCGGATCTGATTGGCGCATGGTTCTACTCTGGGATTTGGAATTCAAACGCCCTTTGTTGGACACGTTGCGCGGAATCAAGTTTTCTAATATCGCCTGGTTTCAAGATGGTTTCTTTTATAGTCGATACCCGACGCCCGAGCAGGGAAAGGCTTTAACAGGGATTAATACTTTCCAGCAAGTATTTTATCATCGGGTCGGCACCCCCCAATCAGAGGATGAACTAGTTTTTGCAGATCGCTCACATCCTTATCGCAATTTTAGCGCTCAAACCACCGCCGACGAGCGTTTTTTAATCCTTGCTGCGGAAGAATCCCTGAATAGCAATGCCTTGTATTTCAGAGATTTAACATCAAATGATTTGGCATTCAATCCAATTATAGACAATTTTTCGGCTGCTTTTCAAGTAGTTGGAAATATCGGCAACTATCTTTTAGTGCTGACGAATTACAAAGCGCCCAAATACCGCCTGGTTCAAATCAATACGGCTCGGCCAGAGGAACGTTATTGGCAAGAAATTATCGCTGAAAGCAATGATGTATTGCAAAATGCTTATCTGTTTGGTGGGAAATTAGTGACAACTTATATCCGCGATGCGTCCAATCGGGTGCGCATATTCGATTTGAACGGCAATATGCAACAAGAAATTCAATTACCCGAAATTGGTTCGGTGCAGGATTGGCAAGGAAAATCGGATGAATCGAGGGCATTTTTCACCTTTTCATCTTTCACACGCCCACCGGTGGTTTTTGAGTTGAATTTGAATGATTATACTACGCGGATATTCCATGAGTCAAAAGTAGCATTTGATGGAAAAACTTATGAAACTCGGCAAGTGCGCTACAAAAGCAAAGATGGAACAGAAATACCGATGTTTTTGGTTTTCAAAAAGGGCTTGACGCTTGATCGCAATCGGCCAACCTTGCTCATTGCAAATGGAGGTTTTGGAGAGAGTATGATACCCAATTTTAATTTAACAAATCTTTATTTATTTCCAATTGTACTCGAAAACGGTGGCATCTGCGCGGTAGCGAATATCAGAGGCGGTGGCGAATTGGGAGAAACCTGGCATCAAGCAGCAATAAAAACCAATAAAAATAAGTCTTTCGAAGATTTTCAGGCTGCGGCTGAATATTTGATCGCCAATAATTATACTTCCTCTGAGAAATTGGCAATTTATGGACATTCCAATGGCGGATTGGCTGTAGGCGCGGCTATGACGCAACGACCCGATTTATTTGCGGTGGCTATCCCTGATAGAAGCCTATCCGATCTATTTCGATATCACCAATTTACGATAGGCTGGATCTGGAAAAATGAATTTGGCACGGTGCATAATCAACAGGAATTTGAAGCATTACAAAGTTATTCACCTTTGCATAACGCAGTGCCAGCAAGCTATCCGGCCACTTTTATTACAAGCGCCAATAATGACGATTATGTCGTGCCGGCACATTCGTATAAATTTGTCGCCAAATTGCAGGCGAATCAACAAAATGAAAAACCCATACTTATCCGAACAGATAATAATATGGGGCATAGCGCAAAAAAACAAACTATAAAAAAATTAGAGGAAGCCTCTGATATACTGGCATTTATGTTTTATAATTTGAAAGAATCTGTAATTTATTAATAATAGCTTCAGGCAATAAACCAATGATATTTTTATTCAAAATAGGATTTTTACCTATCCGCATTTGGGATATACTTGATATTTTGATTGTCGGGTATTTGATGTATCAGTTATACAAGCTCTTACGCGGTACAATTGCCTTTAATATTTTTATTGGCGTACTCACATTATATATCATTTACTGGATGGTGGGGCAATTGCAAATGGAATTGCTATCGCAAGTATTAAAACAATTCGCAAGCGTCGGTGTGATTGTGATTGTGGTGATTTTCCAACAAGAAATACGGCGATTTTTATTGTTTTTGGGCAATACTGCTTTGGAGCGACAGGTAGAATTTGTGGGGCGTTTTTTCGGACATAAAGAAGTGCTGATCACCAATGAACGCGAGCATCAGAAAGCGGCGGTGCGTGTTGCCTTGCAACGTATGAGCCGCCGAAAGACAGGTGCTTTAATCGTTTTAGCCAATGGTGTGAATCTCGAAGGTATCGTCAGTTCGGGGATTCATTTGGATGCAACTATTAGCGAGCCTTTGCTGGAAAGCATTTTTAATAAAGAAAGCCCCCTGCACGATGGCGCGGTGATTATTGCAGAAGGCAAAATCAAATCCGCCAGTTGCGTGTTACCGATCTCTGAAAATGCGACTTTGCCCGATACAGCAGGTATGCGCCACCGTGCAGCCGTTGGTATTTCTGAAAAGGCGAACGTAGCTGCTTTTGTGGTTTCGGAGGAAAATGGTCGAATTTCCATGTCTTTCAGAGGTCGTTTGGAAGAAAATTTGAACGAAGAACAATTAAAAGAGTTGTTGGACAAACATTTTAACGAGTAATAATTGGTATTGCTTATCTTTCATCCGATTATCATGGATTTAAAACGGATCGAAGAGTTTCAGATTGATCAACTGACGCACGAAGCCATTCGAGAGCTCTTGTCAAAAAGCTTTCCAGGATACCCCACGGATCAATCCTTTTTCAAGCAATCTCCCGATTTTCGGTATTTGCTTTGGCAAGCCCAATGTTTGGTTGCACACATGGCGGTAGAACATCGCCACATTAACAATTCCGGGCAATTGCTGCGCATTTTTGGGGTCGTTGATTTGTGTGTCGATGAGGATTTTCAGCATCAGCGAATCGCCAGCCGATTTTTACTTGAATTGGAATCGCTTGGCAAATTGCATGATATTGATTTTATTGTATTGCAGGCGCAAGAACCTCAATTGTATGAAAATCATGGTTTTCAAATGCAATCCAATCTTTGCCAATGGCTTTTGATTCAAAACAATGCAACGCTTGGCGTAGCACGCCGCCGGCTCGAACAAAGTCTAATGATAAAACCATTGAACAACAAGCAATGGGAAACTGGACTCGTTGATTTTCTGGGTCATGTTTTTTGAAGAATCAAAGTGGTTTTACACTCGGATTGTTATCTTTGCCCTCTGATCCTAACCATTTCAAGTAATGAGTATGCAAGCTGTACAAAATTATATTAACAATAATAAAGATCGGTTTCTCGATGAGTTGCTCACTTTATTGCAGATTCCTTCGATAAGTGCCGATCCAGCCTACCAAGCCGATGTTTTAAAAACCGCTGAAGCTATTGCCGAGCATCTAAAAAAAGCCGGTTTGGACAAGGTTGAAATCGTAGCTACTAAAGGCTATCCTGTTGTTTTTGGTGAAAAAATCATGGATAAGCATTTGCCAACCGTATTGGTATATGGGCATTATGATGTACAACCCCCCGATCCGCTGGATTTGTGGGAATCCAAACCTTTTGAGCCGGTGATTAAGAAAACCGCGATTCATCCTGATGGAGCGATTTTTGCTCGAGGTGCTTGCGACGACAAAGGGCAAGTGTTTATGCACATCAAAGCGGTGGAAGCTATGATTACCAATAATTCTTTGCCTTGCAATGTAAAATTCATGATCGAAGGCGAAGAAGAAGTTGGTTCTAAGAATTTGCATAGTTTTGTCGCATCTAATCGGGAACGCTTGGCTTGCGATGTAGTATTAGTTTCTGATACTTCCATTATTGCGAATGATACGCCTTCCATTACGGTGAGTTTGAGAGGATTGGCATATATGGAAATATTTGTGACAGGGCCCAGCCGAGATCTGCATTCCGGCGTGTACGGTGGCTCAGTTGCCAACCCTGCCGATGTATTGTGCGGCATCATTGCCAAATTGCACGATGAAAATCGCCGAATTACGATTCCGGGATTTTATGATAATGTAATAGAATTAACTAAAGAGCAGCGTGAAAGTTTAAATAAAGCTCCTTTTAATGAACAAGCTTATAAAGCAGATCTCGGCATAGATGCGCTGAGGGGGGAAGCAGGTTATACTACTTTAGAGCGAACTGGTATCCGTCCAACCCTGGAAGTAAATGGCATGATAAGCGGTTACACCGGTGAAGGCGCTAAAACGGTGCTTCCTGCTAAGGCTAGTGCTAAAATTTCGATGCGCTTAGTAGCCAATCAAGACCCAGAGAAAATTGCCGATTTATTTACTAAATATGTAAAAGAACTCGCACCGCCAAGTGTAAGGGTTGAAGTGCATAAACATTCTACGGGTATGTATAGTCGAACGGCTGTAGATTCCATCGAATATAAAGCGGCTGAAAAAGCGATGTCCACTACTTATGGAAAGCCCGTCATTCCAGCGTATGAAGGTGGCAGCATTCCTATTGCGCCGATGATTACTGCGGAATTGGGTGCAAACACAGTATTCATGGGCTTTGGTTTGAATTCTGATGCATTACATTCACCTAATGAGCATTACGGATTATTTAATTATTATAAAGGCATCGAAACGATTCCGTATTTTTATCAATATTATGCTGAAATGAAAAAATAATAATAAGCGCTTAGAAGTGGAAGAGTTTAGGAGTTCAGTTTGACAAAAGCCCCTAAATTCCTAAATATCTAAGCTTCTAAACTCAAAATTACATGAAAAACATTTCTTTAGTTTTAAATATTATATTACTTATTGCGGTTGCTGTATTATATGGAATTGTGTTATCTGGCAAAAAGTCACAGACTGCCAATAGTGGTACAAGCCAAACAGCATCAGGCGAAGCGCTTAAAATTGCTTATGTGAATGCTGATTCTTTATTGACTAATTACACCGCTTTTAAAACGCAGAGTGAGGCATTGGCTAAGAAAGAAAAAGATGCGGATGCAAGTTTACAGGCAAAAGGAAGAGCTTTTGAAAAGGAAATGCAGCAAGCGCAGCAAAAGGTACAACAAGGTTTGTTAGCGCCCAATGAAATTGAAAAAGAGCAGCAGCGCTTAGGGTTAAAACAGCAGCAATTATTGGCGGAACGCGAACAAGTGTCCAGGGCACTATTGGAAGAAGGGCAAAAACTAAACGAAGCCTTGCAAAAAGATTTACTAGAAAAACTTAAAACACTCAAAGAGCAGGAAGGCTATGATTTTATCTTTAGTTATGCCGCGGGCGGTCAAATTCTGAGTGTAAACGATAGTCTTGATATTACCAAAAAGGTGCTGGAATTGTTGAATGCGCCGAAACAGGAGGAAAAACAGTGATTTAGTGACTTGGAGATCAAGAGAAAGGGTGAATGCTAGCAAAAAAGAAGCAGGGCAGGTTGTTGGAAATGCCCCAAAATAATGGCGTTCTGCTCGAAATGTTGGCCAATTTTCAAAGCTTCGGTTTTTGAAATGCCTAAAATTAAGAGGCTTTTTTCGGGTGGCCACTGCGTATCTTCTCCGATGCCTTTGCCTTCAAAAAAGGGATAACCGGCTTTTCGAATCTTTTTCAAAAGTTCTTGATGCCGAAATTCATTTTCGTTTTCTGATAAAGGCAAAGACTTTAGATTCCAGGCACTTATAAACGCCCAAGATTTTGTTTTATGCCGCTGAAGCAATAAATCCAGTTCTTGATTCCATGTACCAATTCTAATTTCAATTGGCAGATTTTCAACCTGATAGGTTGTGCGTAAGTATGCTTCCAGCAGCCGTTGGTCTATATTAGGTGAATTATCGTCCATTCTTGTTATTTAAACCTAAACAAAATTGTACCTTTGCGAAGTTTTTTGGAAGAGTGATTTTAGAGAAAACTTTTGAAATTGAATGGATAAGAATACCATCATAGGCATTGTCCTCATCTTTGTTCTACTAATTGTTTGGCAGCAATTTTTCTTGGCGCCGACATCGAAGAAGCAAGCGGAAGCACAGAAAAGAGCACAGGATTCTCTTGCATTAGTACAAAAGAATCAAACTAAAGATGTGTTGCCAAAATCGGAAACCACCGACTCGAGCGCAAATTCATTAACCCCTGCTGCTAAAGCTGTACCTGATTCCTTGCGTGCCATTCAAAATACTACTGCTTACGGTCCTTTTGCGGCCGCAGCCATCGGAAAGGAAGAATTTTATACTCTGGAAAACGATCTTTTTAAAGTCACGTTTTCCAACAAAGGCGGTCGAGTAGTAGAAGCGGAACTCAAGAAATTTAATAAGATTTCGGAAAACGAAAAGAAAAAAGAAGTCAAAAGCCCGTTACGCTTGTTGGAAGATCCCAAAGATAAGTTTGAATACTTATTGCCGGTGGCTGGTGTGCCAAATGGCGTCGTCAGCACAGGTGATTTGTTTTTCACGGCTTCCCAAAAAGACAATGCCATTACTTTTCGAGCATTTGCTGGTAATGGGCGTTTCTTTGAGCAAACCTATGTCATCAGCCCTGGCACTTATCGAATGGACTACAACCTCCATTTTGAAGGGTTGAACAATGTTTTTGATAAAAATGCCAAAGAAGTGCAGCTTCGTTGGTTGAATTATTTGGACAAGCTGGAAAAAAATACTCATTATGAGCGGCAATATTCGACTTCTTATTACAAGCCGGTAGATGGTCAATACAGTTATTGTTCTTACACGTCCAATGATGTAGAGGACGTAAACGGTATAACTACAAAATGGGTATCACATTCTAATCAGTTTTTTAACAGTTCTTTGATAGCTAAAGAAGGCTTTAAAGGTGCGGTATTGGAAGTTGAGCAATATAAAGACGAAGCCGAAGACCTTAAAAAGTTGAATTCACTTATTAAAATTCCTTACGATCAATCCGGTAGTCAAAATTTTGCCATGAATTTCTATGTCGGGCCCAACGAATTCAACCGTTTGCGTGCCCTAGGAGATGGGATGGAAGATGTAATTCCATTTGGGTGGAGTATTTTTGGTACAATTAACCGATGGATTGTTCGTCCGATTTTTAATTTTCTTTCTATGTTTATTGGCAGCAAAGGGATTGTAATTCTTGCATTGACCTTTATTGTCAAGTTTTCATTGTTCCCGCTTACCTATCGAATGCTGTATTCTCAATCAAAAATGGGCGCTTTAAAGCCCCAATTAGAAACGTTGAAGGAAAAACACAAGGATGACCCGCAGCAGGCGCAAATGGAAACGATGAAGATTTATCGCGAAAATGGCGTGAATCCGCTGGGTGGTTGTATGCCAATGCTGCTGCAAATGCCGATTTGGTTTGCTTTGTATCGTTTTTTCCCTGCCGCCATTGAATTTCGGCAGGCCAGTTTTTTATGGGCAACCGATTTATCCTCTTACGATGTTTTCGTGCGTTTACCGTTTGAAATTCCGCTGGGTTTTGGCTCGCATATCAGTTTGTTTACCTTTCTTTGGGCTGTGACTACACTGATTTACACTTATTACAACTCCAAACACATGGACTTCTCGGCGCAACCTGCTATGAAATATATGCAATACATTATGCCGGTGATGTTTCTGGGATTCTTTAATAGTTTTGCATCGGGATTGACATGTTATTTACTATTTAGTAATGTTTTTAATATTCTTCAAACGATTGTAACGAAGAATTATATCATTGACCAGGAAAAAATCAAGCGAGAATTGGAAGCTTATCGAAAAAAACCTAAGAAAAAAGGCGGTTTCCAAGAACGATTAGAGTCGGCGATGAAAGAGCAGCAACGCATCCAGGCGCAACGACAGGCAGATCAAAAGAAAAAGAGCAGTAAAAAATAATGCTTAAATGTTGGCGAACAATAGTAGTATGTGCCATTGTATTGCTGTTATCAGCTTGCAACAAGAAAGCTGCTACCCTACTTTTGCCGCCAACTTCAGCCGTGATAGACCCTTCAAAAATTGAAGAAGCTGATTCTTTAGCACACGAACAATACCGCATTGCGGACAGCCTAGCACAGCCTCATCTTGTTATTGCACTGAAACGTACAAGCTGCTATGGCAAATGCCCTGTTTTCGAAGCCAACGTATTTTCGGATGGGAAGGCTATTTACAAAGGAATGAATCATGTTGAAATGATAGGAATTTATGAAGCACTGGCAGATACCTCCTGGCGAAGCAAGATATTGGAAAAAGCTCTATCGATTCAATATCTTATTTTGGCAGACTCCTACCCTATTGATGGTCAAGCAATTGCCAATTTACCGACTACCAGTACTGCAATTTTCATTAATGGAAAATCCAAAAGTATTCAAAATAACTTCGACGCACCCAAAGCATTAATCGAATTTGAGGCTTTTTTGGAGAAAGCCCTGTCAGAATTGAATTGGACGAAAGTCGAAAAATAATGATGCGTATTTAGTTAATATACAAGCGTTGATTCGGTAAAATCGCCTCATTTTCTCTCAAGTTATTTAAAAAACGAAGCCGATCTAATGAAATATCGTACATCCGCGCAATCCGATACAGCGTTTCCCCTTCTTTTACTACGTGTGTAGCCCGCTTGATGGTGCTTGCTGCTTCATAACCCTGAGGGGTAGTTTCATCTTGGGTTGTTGATATATAATTATTTGTAGTGCGGCGCGCCAAATCGTTGCTTAGCATGGTGTTCCCTGATTGAAACTCTTTGGGAACTTCGGATTGCATAAAAAACTGCGGTGTAATGCGCTCGTCGTTGGTATAATCATAAGGTGTTTTAGCAGTCAATTGGGAAGAAGGAATTTGGTCGAAACTATTAGGTGTCTTGGGTTGTAGCGTAAAAGTATTGGTATTATTGGAAGCATTACTCTTAAAATTAGGTGGGCAATCCGTTGTAATCAAAGGTTGTCCGACTTTAATAGCCTCGTTCTCTTTTAGACCATTGATACTCCGAAAACGCGCTTCGGTAAGTCCAAACTTTAGTGCAACAGAAGCGACTGTCTCTCCGGGTTTTGCTACATAATAACCGCTTGTGGTCTCCCACGCTTTCTCGCGCGCAGCCACGCTTTTAGCGATTAAAGTGGCATCTTCATAAGGGGGCGGCACATTTACAACGGGATCGTTTTTTGTAATAGCGTCCGTCGCGCCTTTCTGAGTCAAGTTATCAACGATCTTTAGTTTATCGCAAACCCGAATATTCGTGGATTTGCCGAGGCTATTCCAGTCTTGTATTTGCGAAACAGTCACATTATACATTTTGGAAATACGATAGAGCGTTTCGCCCTTTTGAACGAAATGATAGCCTGGTATTGAAACCTGTCCACAAGGATTGGTGGCCGTTTTTGCAGTTGAATTAGGCGTTTTAGGCGTCTGATCAAAATCTTTGGGTATATCCTTTCCTGTTAATTCATCTTTTTTCGTTATCGGTTGCCCTTGGCAAATTAAATTCAAGTATTCAAGCGGTTCGTAATTTCTAATTTTTTCCAAACGCAGAACATTTTTAAAGGCATCATTCACATCCTTTCCCATGCGTTCTTCACTCAAACCAATTTCCGGGATTAATTCTATCTCTTTATACGGTTGTGCTTCACCTTGTTTTATAATACGCATCAGCAAAGCGCCGCTACAATCAATATCCACACGACCTTCAAAATAAAGTTGGCTGTTGCTGGTTTGCCCTCTTAACAAATTTTCGCCGATGATACCGGTCGCCGTATTCAAATCGAAATTATACCGCTTGGAATTATATTTAACGGATTGTCCAATATGTTGAAAATAAGCCGCTTGTGACACTTGCTGCATCCCAAAACGGTTATTAGCTAATTTCTGTACGATAAAAACACGGTCGCGTCCGTTATTGATGGCATCCACCAATTGAGCATTGACGGCGCTATTGCCGCAAGAATAGGCAGGAGAAGGTAAGAATTCCCGGTTGGTTTGATTTTCTACACCTATTTCCAAGTAAATATATTCTACTGCACTTATCTGTATGCGATACACAATATAGTCAACATCTTCATTGGCAGCATTAGAATAAACCATTCTATCCATGCAATCTTTATCATTATATAGATAAATATTCGCACTAAAAGAACTTTGAATAAAAAAAAGAGACGACAAACAAATCGTTAGAAGCTGAATTTTGATTTTCATACCGCTTGTTTTATAACAGATGCAGTATCTGCGGGTGTAATGATTAATAAATCAATAACTTAGACAAAGTTTCAATAAAAAAATGAATAAAACAATATGTTGAACGAAATTTTCATCAAAAAGATTGCGATTTGCGCAAAAAAGTGAAAAACAGCCGCTTTGAATCAAAAATTTGAAACAAAACTGCCAACCGAATCAAATTCAGCCGGCAGCAATTAGGGTCTTAATGTACCCTATTTACTCAATTATTAATATCTTTGAATCATAATCTTTCCACAATGCCATTGTTAACAGCATACAGGACTAATTCAGAGGAGCTGCTCAAATTTAGTTTTTTCATGATTTTTTTTCGGTGGGTATAAACCGTGTGCGGGCTAAGATTCAATTCATCAGCTATTTCTTTGGCAATCAAACCTTTAGCAACTAATTTTACGATTTCAATTTCACGAAGCGTGAGCGGCATCGGGTCGCAATTTCCTCCTTTTGAAAAGGATTTTTCCAGCAAATAATCAAGCACTTTGGTGCAAAAAAACTTTTGCCCCCTGGCAGTAGCATTGATGGCATCAATAATTTCTTCTTCGCCGCAGGTTTTGGTCAAAAAACTACTTACACCAAGCTCTAAAACTTCATAAATAGAATTTTTATCGTGGTCTTCGCTAATGATAAGGATACGGCTATTGGGAGCCTTTGCTTTAATCAAATCGATCGTGTCCAAGCTAAAATACCCAGGATAATTGTAATCAAGAATAACGACTTGGGGAGCATATTCGTTGAGTTGTTGGAGTAGCGTATCTTCACAATCGGCTTCTGCCAATACTTCGAATTGGTGTTTTGCTTCCAACAGTTGTCGAAGCCCAAATCGTGTAAGGTATTGAGCATCAGCAAGAATGACCGAAACAGATTGCATGGTTTTATTATATTTCTTGCCCGAAATTAGAAAGCATTATTGGTTTTAGCAAACTTATTTAGACTTAATTTAGATTAGGGTGCTATAAACGCGTTTTTTTGACATTCAAAAAACAATTCCCGCCCTTTTCTGGGTTCAATCGAATTGATATTGATGTCCATATATAAAATATGAAAATAAGGTGAGAAAAGTTGCATATATTCTTCTTGGCTGCCGCCGAAAGGTGGTCCGTCATGTTCAAAGTGCTGTGCAAAAAGGAGACCTGTGAGTTTACCATCAGGCGCCAATAATTCAAATGCTTTTTTTACATAAGCCTTCCGTAAGGTGGGATCAATGGCGCAAAAAAAAGTTTGCTCCAAAATTACATCCACTTCCATTTCCAATCGAAAAAAATCTTCTACCAACAAATGATGAATAGGAAAGTCAGGCGCTTGGCGCTTTAGATGTTCAAATGCCGCAGGCGCCCAATCACATACAAAAACATTTTGAAATCCCTGCCGATGGGCATAAATTGCTTCATAGGCGTTTCCGGCACCCGGAATCAAGATAGGAAGCATTGGATTGGTCACCTGATCCAGGTAATTTTTCAAAGCCGGAGAAACAGAGCCAATATCCCAAGGTGTATTTTGATGCAAATAACGTTCATTCCAATAATTGGGCGTTAGCTGATTTGACATAACCTTTATTTAAAAACCGATGCCTGATCGGGATCGGAGGAAGTGAATTCCTTGCTTTGTTCTTCTTCATAATCGTCAGTAGGTGCTTCCCGAAATTGTACTTTGATTTTATAACGTTTGTTCATGCCGTTGATCACTGGCCCAAACATGGTAGTCATTAGCTCTACCGCTTGCGCTTTGGCTTTATCCAGAACCTGGCTTTCTTCTATGGCATCCCGACGAAACTCGGCGCGAAGTACATTAAAACTGCGGTTCAAATCTACATTTTTCACCTCGCGCAGCCAACCGATGTCCAATTTATCAATTTTTGGATATACTTCATGCGAAAGAATGGTGGGTGCAGGCAGCGTGATGGTCACCAATCCTGCATTAGCATTCAATTTAATATCAAAATACTCGTTGAGTTTAAAACCTGCCTTCAAAATACTGATAGCCGTCACTTCAAAATCAGTGGAGGACACCGAAAATCCCCATATTTTGGTCTGCAACTGCCGATTCAAGCCTTTTTTATCTTGCACTTCTACGGTAGCTAATTCCGCGATCACGCGTTCTACTTTTTCCTGCATCAAACCTCTTGATCGGCTAAAATCCTCAATAGCAGCGCGATCTTCCAATCGCTTGATAAGCGGCTGCAAAGCTTCAGTCATTGCCACACCACATGGGGTGTCCACACTTTTACCACGCGCAAAGATGCTTCCATCTTTGGTTGTTTCGATCAAAGAACTTAGCACGTGATTCACCAAGAAACAAGTATATTTTGATGCAACCGTGTTCAAAATACTCACCGCGTTGGTGCTTTCGTTGTCGTACCAGGTTTCGTAAAGATTCGACGTGGTATCCTTCATCTCAATGAAATCATTGTAATACAAATCTTTAAGATAAGTATGATGCTTTTCATATTCTTCCTTTGCTTTGGCTTTAATTTCTGCACTTAAACCCATCCGGTTGGCAGTATGATTTACGATAGACATATTCACATCGTACACCAATTGATTAAATTCGCGGCGATAGCGCTGAGGATTAGATAAGATGGCGAGGGCATCTTCTTCGTCAACATTGAGGTCAAACTCTGACGGTTTATAATTAATCTGTAATTCCTTGGGAATGAGCGTATAACTACCGAAATTGTTTTTGTAATACCGATAAAACAAAGCTGCTATCAAACACAAAAACAATAAAGCCACCGCCAATCTACCAATGCTCATCCGGTTGTCTGCCGGAGCTGCGCTTTGGTTTTGTCTTGCCATTTTTTGAAGATTTCTTTTAAATTTCGTTCTTTGAGACGTATTCTTTTACAAAAGTCACGTCTAATTCAGTTGTACGTTTTAAACAAACAAAAGTTTAAAATTGTATCTTTTTTTAAACAAAAAGCTTTTTTTTGTAATCAAAATGTGAAAATATTAATTTTTATTTAATTTTTATATCTTTAACAGCTAATAAATTTTGCAAAAAATGTTCCATCCTCAGCGCAGTATCAATTGCAAAGGCAAATTACTCGATCTCACGCAACCGCAGGTGATGGGCATATTAAATGTGACGCCTGATTCGTTTTTCGATGGAGGGCATTTTACAATAGAAAGCGCTGTTTTACAACAAGTTGAAAAAATGTTGATGGAAGGCGCCGCGATTATTGACGTTGGCGGAATGTCATCTCGACCAGGGGCGACGATGATTAACGAGGAGGATGAATTGCAGCGGGTAATGCCGGTTATTGAATTGATTATGAATCACTTTCCTGGTACAATTATCTCGATTGACACGATCAAATCGGAAGTTGCACGGCGTGCTGTTGAGGTGGGTGCAAGCATTATTAATGATATTTCGGCTGGAAAATTAGATGATCGGATGTATGAAACGGTCGCTGATTTGGGTGTTCCTTATGTGCTGATGCATATGCAAGGTGTACCTGGAAATATGCAGCAAAATCCTGTTTATGAGGATATTATAAGAGAAATTTTAGATTTTTTGATTCAAGAAGTCGGCAAGCTTCGCGTGCTGGGGGTGAAAGACATCCTGCTGGATGTGGGTTTTGGTTTTGGCAAAACGGTGGAACACAACTACCAACTCTTGTGCAATCTGCATATTTTTCAGATATTGGATTTGCCAATACTCGCAGGGCTTTCACGCAAATCAATGGTTTGTCGGCCTTTAGGTATTAAACCTTCCCAAGCATTGAATGGCACAACAGCCCTGCATATAGTGGCTTTGCAACAAGGTGCGCGCATACTACGGGTACACGATGTGCGGGAAGCTGTGGAAGTAATTAAATTATGGCAAGAATTGGAAGCAGTTGAAAAGTTGAAGGGTTGAAAGGTTTACTTGCCCATCAATTTTTCAACTTTTCAACCAAAAAATGACCGAACACGAAGTTAACAAGGCTGCTTTAAAGGCATTGCGCTCTTATTATCGCTTTCGGGTTAAGTCGGATACCCCCGAAGTAGTGGCTGACGTGCGTGGCGCCGGTGGCATTATTGCAGATGGTTCTTATGCTTTTCAAACGCCTGATGGCGAGCACTTTCTGGCAACGGTAGAATCTACTTCTTCGGATACTCGCGACGAAGTATTATATAAAATTCAATATTGGCTTTTATTCTGGGATTCTGCTGTGTTGGCAAGCATTATAGTGTTTGTAGTTTTCGGCTCGACTTATATTTCTAAAAATTTATTGGTTAAGGAATATGGTCTTGGATGGACGATTGCAGGATTATTTTTGGCTACCTTGATTTTTGGCGCCCTATTTTATTTGATATTTCGTCGGTTGAAACGTTACCGCTATATCTATGCAATAGAACAATTCAAACGCTACCACGCCGATGAACAATGGGTGGCCATCGCAGATGATGTATTTGAGAGCCATCACGATCGGGGCTACCTGGAATTGCGTAACCAATGTATTTATAATGGCTTCGGTTTGATCGTGGTAGATAAAGATCAAAAGTCCTATCTTGCGATCACGCCCGCCCGACGCGAACTTTTTGGGCACAATCGTCAGATCGTACAATTCTTTACCGAAAACCAAATTAGTCGTCTGCTAAAGCGTAGCGCGAATATTCAGGATTGGTGGAAAAAATTCAGCCGAGGTGTACCCTTGAAATTTGTACCTCCTGATCCGAAGTATTTCCTGAGGTTTCGCCGACCGGTTTTCAATCAAATTATAATTTTCGGCATTGTGTGGGTGATGATCGGCGGCATTATTTATGATGAGTGGCGACAGCGCCCGATTCGCTATGTAGATCAGGAAACCTATGAAGAAGAAGTGGTTACCCGACAAGTGCAAAGCCAACCCGAACCGAGACGATCCATTATTTTGGTTTCGGATTCAATTCATGTTCGCCCTTTCAATAACAAAGCTATTCCTTATCTTTTGTGGCTACAATCGCAGGAGCAAAGCATGGCGGTTGCCTCTCTGAATCGAACGGGAAGCGACCTGCTTATTGGAATGTTCGACGATGCTTTGATCGTATATGATTGTGAGCGTTTGTACAATTTTCACACAACAATGTATGTTTTGCAGGAAGGCATTTATCCTGATTTTGAAACCGCCACTCGTCGCATGAGTCAATTAATAGAGGATGGACTGAAAGTGAGTACTCTATGGTTGGGCTGTTTTTCTGAAAATGATCAACGATATATTGTGTATTATGATATGCTTCTGGAAAATCGAACCCAAGCAGAAGAATTAGCAAAAGACTATCGCAATAGTTTGAGGAACAAGAGATTGGGTACAAATATTATTATTAAGACATTAATTCCTGCAAGGAAAAATTGACCTAATTCTAATTTTAAAAATAATCATATTAAGAGGAAAGTGTTATTAATTTTACTTTTGCATCCCCGCCCAAAAATCGCTGCACAATTCGCGTGGTTTCTGGGTTGCCACTATAATATTTGATATAACTGCGCAAGGTATCTACATCATTAATACTTTCTTCCTTATTGACATAGCCATATCCACAATAATTGCCTTCCTCCACAAGAATGACGGCGTGCTCGTCCGGGGTCCTGCCGCGATCAATAATAAGAAAATCCTTGTCAAAAACAGTGGAAAGCGACTCCAACGCAAGACGGGCGCGTTCGTTGTAATCCTCAGGTGGTTCCTTACCGACACAAGCCCCATAGCACTGATGCAAATGGTAATGAAAGCAAGCACCTTTGCCATTTTGCAAGGATGATAAGCGATGACACAAGCCAAATTGGGTAACTTTAGCGCTGAGATGTCCTTTGGCATTGCCCAATTTTGGATATTCCGATACAATTTGGAAGTCCTTTCTGGTTCTAGCGGTCACGTGCGCGATTTCGAATCGGATATAGCCATCTTCGTCTTCCCAAGTATGAATAGCGTAAGGAAATTGCTGCACCCGCTGCATTCGATTGATAGGTGGTAGAAGGCGCTTGATTTCGTAAGATTCAAGCAATAAAGCCACCAGTTCGCTACCTGTAATTTCATAGCTGATATCATATACGTGCTGCTGGAGTTTGCGCCCTTTTTCGGTCGGATCAGCGAAGTGATCGGCAACCCGCTTGCGGATATTGATACTTTTACCAACATATACTACATTGCCTTCTTGATCGTGAAAATAATAAACACCGCATTCTTCAGGCAGCGCATGGATTTTTTCAATATCAAAACTTTGCGGTAAGCGCGATTCTTTGATGCCAAGATTGACAAACTGCTTGATTTGGTCAGCGCTTTCTTGTTGTTGCAAAATCATTTCCAGCAATTCGGTAGTGGCAAGCGCATCAGCAAGAGCACGATGTCGAGCATCGGTTCGAATGCCAAAATGCTGAATCAAATTGCCCAAACTGTAAGAATGTAAGCCAGGAAATGCTACCCTGCTCAAACGCACTGTACACAACTGTTTTCGGGAGAAAGTATAACCCAATCGAAGAAATTCTTCTCGTAGAAAACCATAATCGAACCGAACATTATGCGCTACGAAAATCGCACCCTCGGTTAATTTCACAATATCTTTGGCAATTTCATAGAATTTTGGCGCATCTTGTACCATCTCTTGGGTAATCCCCGTTAATTGAGTGATGCCATAGGGAATGTAGGTTTCAGGATTGATGAGCGTTTCGTAAGTTTCAATAATTTGCTGGCCATCATGCAAAACAACGGCAATTTCTGTAATTTTATCGCGGATTGCTTTTCCGCCTGTGGTCTCAATATCTACGATCGCATAACGCATAGTGTTCTTGGTGTTAAAGCGTTTTGGTGTTATAGTTCATCCGTTTGAATAGTATTTTCCATATCTATCGCACCGCCGTACCTTTGCACCAAAACATTCTAAAACAAATTGGTTGTGAAAATACAAACTTTTGTTGTAATTCTATTATTTTTTTCAAATGGCTGTAATAACAATTTACAACCTACTGGCAATGAACCGATTCAATCGCCTGATGGGCAGTATGTCATACAGTCCCCCGTTTTGGTCGGTGCTTCTCGTTTTGGTGAATATTTGCCTTTGATTCAAGGGAAAACCATCGCTTTGGTGGTCAACCATACTTCGCTTGTGAATAATACCCATTTGGTGGATATGTTAAAAGGTGCAGGTATTCAAATCAAAACAATTTTTGCGCCAGAACATGGTTTTCGAGGCACCGCTTCTGATGGCGAAAAAATCGAAGATGGGAAAGACTCAAGTACTGGCATTCAAGTCATCTCCTTATATGGCAGCAAAAGAGCGCCTTCTGCGCAGGATTTGTCAGGAGTAGAGTGGGTGTTATTTGACATTCAAGATGTTGGTACGCGATTTTACACCTACATTTCCACGATGACTTATGTGATGCAGGCTTGCGCCGAAAACAAGGTCAAAATGATGGTACTCGACCGTCCCAATCCAAATGGGCATTTTGTGGATGGCCCTATTTTAGAGCCCGAATTCAAATCTTTTGTAGGATTGCACCCTGTGCCAGTAGTGTATGGCATGACGATTGGTGAATACGCTCAGATGGTGAATGGTGAAGGTTGGTTGGAAGGCGGGGTCAAATGCGATTTAAAAATAATTGGCTGCAATTATTATGAACATAAAACGTCTTACGATTTGCCGGTGAAACCCTCGCCTAATTTGCCGAATATGCTTGCCATTTATCTTTATCCGTCGCTTTGCTTTTTTGAGGGTACGAATGTGAGTATCGGGCGTGGCACGAATAAGCAGTTTCAGGTGATTGGTAGTCCTGATTATCCTAAAGGCGACTTTACTTTTACGCCGCAACCAATGGAAGGTGCAATGCAACCGCCATTGGAAGGGAAACTGTGCAACGGATATGATTTAAGCACTCTAAAACCAGAAGATATTCACAAAGAAGCACGCATCAATTTGAGTTATTTGTTGAATTTTTATAAGAATTTTCCTGATAAAGAATCCTTTTTTCTCAAAACCAATTATATTGATAAACTGGCAGGTACGAAGAAGCTTCGAGACCAGATTATTGCCGGCAAAAGCGAAGAGGAAATTCGCGCCACTTGGCAAGAAGGTTTGGGTAACTTTATGAAAATCAGGAAGAAATATCTTTTGTACAGGGATTTTTGAACTAAAAGTACTTACATAATTTTTACGCCGGAATGATGGTAAGGTAATAATGCCTCGCTGTCTGGAGGCAATTCGGTGATAAGCAAATCAATTCGATCCATATCACATACCTTGATTTTTTGCACGGTATTAAGTTTTTCAGAAATCGTACAAAGCACAACTTTGGTAGAAGCTTGAATCATCGCTTTTTTTACGGTGACCACCTCCCAGTCCGAATCCGTCATACCCGCCGAAGCATCAATGCCATTCGTACCCATGAAGCAAATATCGGGTCGCACCTCGGTGAGTTTGCCAATCACCTCTCCACCCACACTGATTTTGGCGCTTTTAGAAAGCTGGCCGCCAATAAAAACTGTTTCGCTACTGGGATGTTCCAATAATTGCATAGCGGTAGAAAGGCTCACCGTTAAAAAAGTAACTTTCAAATCGAGCGGTACGAGGCGGGCAATTTCAAGATTAGTAGAGCCTCCGCTAATGAGTACGAGCATCCCGTCTTGCAATAAGCTAACTGCTTTGTGTGCAATTACAATTTTTTCTTTGTAGGCATAAATATCCTGCTCATGGTAAGAAAAAGCGCTATAAGATTTGGACAAAGCACCACCCCTCACTTTAATGATTTTGCTGGAATTTGCAAGGTCTTGTAAATCGCGGCGAATCGTGTCTTCCGATACGTCAAATTTTTGACTTAAATCGGTGAGTAATACTTTATTATGAATATTAACTTCACGCAGAATTAAGGTTTTTCTTTCTTCTTTGAGCATATATTTATTTCATTTTATTGCACAAAAAAAAAAAAACGTGAAAAAAAAAAAGAAAAAAATTGCAAAATCTCGCAAAAAACTGCATTTTTGTTTTTGTAATTAAGAGTTCGTCTTGGTTCTCAAATTCCCACAGAAGCCAAATATTTTGCCAGCGAATTTATAATCCCATCAACGTTTCAAAACAATAGTATCTCTTACAATTCTCAAGCATTGCCCGAGTGGTTACTTCAATCACAAAATATTGATTGGCAATGTTCTGTACTTTAAAAATTCACCAACTTTTAAACCAAATAGTAGCACCATTATGCACCAGCAAAGTCATCTGGAAAAAATTCCCTTACAGGTTTATCCCACTTCGGTTGCGGCTTCGAAGGCAGTAGCCTTAGAAATCGCCGATTTGATCAAAGTTAAAACTGCAAAAGGCGAACGTTGTGTGCTTGGCTTAGCGACTGGCTCTACGCCAACTACCGTTTATGCCGAACTCATTCGAATGTACAAAGAAGAAGGCTTGAGTTTTAAAAATGTGATGACGTTCAATCTGGATGAGTACTATCCTATTCAGCCGGATCAGTTGCAAAGCTATGTGCGTTTCATGAACGAAAATTTGTTCAATCACATTGACATCTTGCCCGAAAACATTCACGTACCCGATGGAACGCTGCAACGCCAGGAAGTAGAAGCTTACTGCAAATCGTATGAAGAGAAAATCCGTTCAAACGGAGGATTGGATCTTCAAATTCTTGGTATCGGTCGCACGGGGCATATCGGTTTTAACGAACCTGGCTCCGGTGTAAATTCACGCACCCGACTTATCACGCTCGATCATATCACCATTACCGATGCTGCCAGCGATTTTTTTGGTGAAGAAAATGTTCCACGTAAAGCCATCACGATGGGCGTCGGCACAATTCTGGACGCCAAACGAATCATTTTGATGGCTTGGGGCGAAGGCAAAGCACCTGTGATTCAAAAGACAATAGAAGGCCCGGTTACAGATTCCGTACCAGCTACTTATTTGCAAAATCATGCCAATGTAACAGTTGTATTAGACGAAGCTGCTGCCGCAGAATTGACCAGTTATAAAACGCCTTGGATCGTTCGGCAATGCGATTGGGATGATAAACTCATCAAAAAGGCGGTGACCTGGCTGAGTCTCAGCCTAAATAAGCCTATTTTAAAACTGACCAATCGGGATTACGCGGATAATGGCATGGTGGATTTGATTACAGAATATGATTCAGCTTATTATGTAAATATAAAGGTATTCAACGAGTTACAGCATACCATTACAGGTTGGCCTGGTGGGAAACCCAATGCAGATGACACCAACCGCCCCGAACGTGCTGTTCCTGCTCACAAACGCGCGATCATTTTTAGTCCACATCCTGACGATGATGTAATTTCGATGGGCGGCACGTTTATTCGCTTGCACGATCAGGGGCATGATGTACACGTAGCTTACCAAACCTCTGGCAATATTGCAGTTTTCGATGATGATGTCGTACGTTTTGCTGATTTTGTAAATGATTTTCACGAAGCATTTGGCTTGCATAAAGAAGTAACGCAATCCTTATTTACTACTATTCAAGAAAAGCTGAAATCAAAAAAACCAGGCGAGATAGACCCAAAGGAAGTACAGAAAATAAAGGGCTTGATTCGTCGTGGTGAGGCCAAAGCAGGTTGCCGTTATGTCGGCATCAAGGATGAAAATATGCACTTTCTGGATATGCCCTTTTATGAAACCGGCTTGGTCAAGAAAAAACCGTTGAGCGAAGAAGACATCCGCATTATCGTGGATTTGTTGAGAAAAGTACAGCCGCATCAGGTTTTTGCTGCTGGCGACTTATCAGATCCGCATGGAACGCATCGTGTATGTTTGAGCGCTATTTTTCAAGCATTGGAGCATTGTAAAAAAGAAGGTGACACTTGGATTAAAGACTGCTGGGTATGGCTCTATCGAGGCGCATGGCAGGAATGGGATATTTATAATATTGATATGGCGGTGCCACTCAGTCCTGATGAATTGCTGCGCAAACGCCGTGCTATTTTCAAGCATCAATCGCAAAAAGACCGCCCATTGTTTCCTGGGCACGACTCCCGTGAATTTTGGGAACGAGCTGAACAGCGCAACCGAAGCACAGCAAAGCTTTATGACCAATTGGGTTTAGCAGAATATGAAGCGATTGAAGCGTTCAAAAGGCATTATTATTGAATTTTTGATTGATAATTTAAAAAAGCCATACAATGATTCATGTAATAATGCAATAATAAAGTAGCGACATATTCACTTTTAATATAATGATTCAATCACTCGATTATTTAAGATAAAAATTTTCTAACCAAAAGAAGCGACTTATGATACAAATGAACTTAAGCCGAAAGTTATTATTGCTAACCTCTCTGGCAATGATGACTACACTCACTTTCGCGCAAAAAATCAATTTCTCTGTGAAAGGAACTGTGACCGATGATGGCGGTTTGCCGCTCATTGGTGTGACTGTTCAATTAGCAGAAACAAGATTAGGTACGATTACAGATGATCGTGGGTTTTACGATCTATCAGATGCTGTTGCAGAAGGCGAATACATGCTACAAATAAGTTATGTTGGCTATACTACTTATACAGAGCGAATTACGATCAATGCATCGAATAACAACCTGACCAAAGACGTGCAATTGGGGCTGGATATTCTGGAGCTTGATGCCGTTGTAGTGACCGGTAATTCCCCTACTTCTACTCGCAAACAATTGGGAAATGCCATTGGAGTCGTGGGCGGTGAAAAACTTCAGAATAGCGGTACAACCAATACCCTTGCGGCGTTGAGCGGTAAAGTAATGGGCGCCCAGATTTCTCAAAACGACGGCTACCCCGCTGGCGGTATCTCAGTGCGTTTGCGCGGAGCCAGCTCTATCAAAGGTTCCAGTGACCCCCTGTATATTGTGGATGGCGTAATCGTGGACAATAGCTCTACCAACGTAATCAACCTGAGTGGCGATGCCATGACGGTAAGCCTCGCATCTGGTCAAAACCGCTTGGTGGATCTCAACCCAAATGATATTGAACGCATAGAAGTTCTCAATGGCGCAGCAGCAGCGGCCATCTATGGTTCAAGAGCTTCTAACGGTGTGGTGCAAATCTTCACTAAACGCGGAAAGAGCGGCAAACCAAGTGTTGAATTTGGGACATCCGTTCAGTATAGCGCTTTACGCCAAAAGGTTTTTCTTACTGACCACCCAGAGCGTTTCGGAGTAAAAGGAAATGACCGACTTGAAACGACCCAAGATCGTTTGACGCTTTTGTTGCACCTCGGCCCAACGGAAGCTCAACTTCAGGCACAAGGCGTGAAATATATCAAAGCAGCTCCTGCCAATCGTATTCTGGTGACAGATAAATATGCTGTAAAACGTTATGATTATCAGGATGATATTTTTGAAGGTGCTTGGGGTACGGATAATTATCTTTCCGTTTCCGGAGGAAATGACAAAACCAATTATTTTGCATCCTTTGGTTATTTCAACAACGATGGTACTGTCAAAAATACCAATTTTACGAAATACACAGGGCGCTTACGTTTGAATCAAACTTTGGCAGATTGGGCATCGATGTCGGTTGGCTTGGCTTATAATTACAGCCTGAGTCAGGATATGCCGAACGGCAATAACTTTTTTAGCCCGATCAGTACGATTTTCATTATTGACAATGTCTGGGACGTCAATGAACGGGATGCCAATGGCAATCTAAAGCAAGTAGAATTGGTTCGCGTCAATCCGCTTTCTGTATTAGAAACATTCGATATTACCCAGCGCACCAACCGCACTATCGGTGATATTCAATTTAGTTTGTATCCGATTAAAGGGCTGAATGTCAATGCTGTCCTGGGCGTTGATAATTATGCTTTGGTTGGTAATGAATTTCACCCACGCTTACCTTATGCTGGTGTAGCTGCTACCTTTTTCCCGGATGGTTATGTGAGCAATGCGACCAGCACAGTGACGCTGCTCAACCACGACTTGACTGCTACCTATAATCGGAATATTTCGAGCAAGATTTCATCTACTACAACTGCCGGTTATCAAATTCAATACAATCGCAACCATTACACAGCTCAGGAAGGACGTGACCTCGCGCCGTTTGTGCAGACCATTGCGGCGGCTGCCAATCTATTTTCTTTGCCTGTGCAAAGTATTGCGCAGCGCAGTGTGTGGGGCTATTTCTTACAACAAACCTTTGGTTATAATGAGCAATTTTTCCTAACGCTGGCTGGCCGAATGGACGGTTCTTCTGCTTTTTCAGAAGACAACCAAAATATTTTCTATCCTAAAGCCAGCTTTAGCTATTTGCTATCTGATTATTGGAAAGGCGGGAATTTGCAAAATACCATCGGAACACTTAAACTGCGTGCTTCTTACGGTCAAGCAGGTAACCTTACAGGTATTGGTCCTTACGACCGCTACGATAACTTCTTATTGAGTCAACTCACAGGATTGCCCTCTATTGTGCCTTCGCGCATTTTAGCGAATCCAGAGGTAAGCCCTGAAATCATGACCGAATTTGAAGTAGGTGCGGATATGGCCTTTTTCAAAAATCGCGTTGGTTTGAACGTGACTTATTATAACCAGGATATAGATGATCTTTTGTTGGATCGCCAATTACCACCGACCGCAGGCGGTACGAGCATTGTGACCAACGTAGGTAGCATGAACAATAAAGGTATTGAAGTGATGTTACAGGTTTCTCCAGTAAAGACGCAAAACTTTAGCTGGGATCTGACCGCACTTTGGTCGCGCAATCGCAATGAGGTTTCAGGTATTGAGGGCGCTTTATTCCTGCGCGGTAGCGATGGTACACAAGCAGCCATCAGCGGTGAGCAATTTGGTCTGTTTTTTGGGCGCTATTACGCACGTGATAATGAGGGCAATCTTTTGTTGACATCACAAGGACTCGCCCAACCAGAAAGGGGTTTGATTATTCCAGTGAGCCAGTACGATCCGTCTAAACTACCGGAAGGCGCACTGCGTGATCGCATTTATAGTATTGCAGGCAATTATTATGTACCAGTACGCGATGCAAATGGACAGCCGATTGCAAATAATACAGAATTGTTTAAGGTTATCGGTGATCCAAATCCAGATTGGTTTGGTTCGTTTTCTTCCGATTTGAGTTTCAAAAAATTATCCTTCCGCTTCCAATTTGACTTCTTCCAAGGTGCAGATATTTTCAATTGGAATCGCATTACAGGCAATAATGTTGGACACGGAAAAATTGCAGAGCAAGAACTCAAAGGCGAAGTAGCACGCGGTTATGTGGCTTCTATTGCGGGTGGGGTGACAGGGCAACGCATTCAAGAAGAGCACGTAGAAGATGCTTCCTATGTCAAGCTTCGTGAATTGGCATTGAGTTATAATATTGGCAAAGTGGGCAAAGCGCTTCAGAATGTGAACTTTAGTATAATTGGTCGCAACCTAATTTCATTCGACAAATACGAAGGTTTTGACCCTGAAACCAATTCAGCTGGTCAGAACGACCGCGTGCGGGGTGACGACTTTGGCAATGTACCCATTCCGATGAGTGTGCAGTTTAAAATTGGTGCGAAATTTTAAAACCACTTATTTACTTATTATTTAATTTTAATTATAGAACAATGAAAAAAATCATCATAATTGCAATATTGCCACTCATAATCTTACTTGGCAGTTGCGAAAAAGAATATATCAATCCGAATGCCGCTACCAAAGATGCTGTTATCAACAGTGTGGATGGACTGCTTGGCTTAGTCGTCGGCATTAAAAAAGAATATTCGGTAGGTGCTACCGGTACCCTATACAATGTTGTATCAGCTAATGGATTGACAACAAAGGAATTATATGTAATCAATACGGGTAATGGTGAATTAGCTGCATTAGAAGCGGGAAAAGGAAACGTAGGAAGTGCGAACGCTTTTGTTAGCAATATCTGGACCAGCGCTAACCTCGTAAAAGCTTATTCTCAATTGCTCATTGACAATGCAGATGTGGCGAGTGATGAAGGTACGTTTACAGGAATTTTGGTGTATGGACAATTTTTCAAAGCGTTGGCAATTGGCACCATGTCGCAGTTTTGGGAGCAAGTGCCTACTGAAGTGATTGATGGTGGTGACTTTTTGGGTGGAAAAAACGCTAATTTTAAGTCCCGCAACGAAGCTTTGCAAGAGGCAATTCAATTGCTGGAAAGTGCGGCTGGGGCGTTAGCAAAATCGCCAGTTTCTGCTTATTTTACTTCAAAAGTAGGCGCTGACATTAATATTGGAAATGCCCTACAAGCGCTGCTGGCGCGCTATTATACGATGCTTGGCAATTCCGCCAAAGCGCTGGAAGCCGCCAATAAAGTGGATCTGACAAGCAAATCCATTTTTAAATACGATGCTATCAGCCAAAATCCGGTATTCAGAAATTCTTTAGTAACGAATAATACATATAATGGATTAAATAATTTCGGGCTAACGGGTGCTTTAGGTCCTGATCCAGCGGACGGACGCATTGCATTCTATTTGGGTGCCAACCCTGCAACGAATGTAAAAGTGCAGGGTTTTTGGAAAAGCGACACCGATCCGATTCCTGTTTATTTACCAGGTGAAATTATATTGATTAAGGCCGAAGCCTATGCTCGTCAAAACCAACTTCCACAAGCGATTGAGGAGTTGAACAAAGTTCTGACCAAGTCGAACGACGCTTTTGGAGTAAATGCGAAACTGCCAGCTTATGCAGGTGAACAAACGCAGGCTGCTGTATTGCAGGAAATTTATCGCAACCGTTGTATCGAATTGTATATGAGCGGGTTAAAGCTAGAAGATAGCCGCCGATTCGGTCGCCCTAGTCCGAATGATGCCAATCCGGAACGCAACCGGAATTTCTATCCGTATCCATTGCGCGAGCGAACGAACAATCCTAATACGCCGGCGGATCCGGCTATCTAATGAGGCTACTATTTCACACACAATATTTTTTTGATCTCCTCATCATATCGATGGGGAGATTTTTATTATATTGAAATGATTAATTGTGGAATTTAATTAATCCTTCCATCGGGTCTAATAAAAATGTACCAATTTTTAAATTATGTTTTTGCAATGCCTTTTCAACAAAGGGTTTGAAATGCCAAGCAATAGAACCAACAAAATGAATAGGTACTTCCAAAACTGTATCATAAGTCAAAATGTATCGCTCGAAGAAACTATTCATTTGGTGCTGAATCAACTCCTGAATATATTCTGTTTCTTGATATTCCAGAAAAAAAGGCGCAAAAGAAGCTAAATAACGACTGGGATTGGGGCGGCGATATGTAGAT
>JANRME010000334.1:0-5397 GCA_033761835.1 Saprospiraceae bacterium | reverse complement strand
AAGCGTAATTCTCCTAGAACGGTTTATCCTATTCACGTATCACCCAATTTGATAATGGTAACACCAACCCCTTGAAAATTATTCATTTCCATCAATTCCTGCGGTGCTTCCTGGAGGGTAACAGTCTTACCCAGCAATTGTTTGACCGGAAGGATGCCTTTAACAATCAAATCTAGCATCCCAGGATATTGATGCGCCTGCATCCCGTGGCTGCCAAGGATTTCCAATTCATTTGCGATCACCGGACCCATTGGAATAGGCGGTCGCGCGTGTTGAGCAGTCATCAGCCCAACTTGAATATGCTTGCCGCGCTTTCGCAAAGAAAGGATCGAATTGATACAAGTATCGGTGCTGCCGAGCGCATCTACGCTGACGTGTGCGCCGCCATTCGTAATGTTTTTGATGGCTTCAGGAATATTTGAAATATTTTTTGCATTTAAAATAACTTGAGCGCCAATAGATTTGGCGAAAACCAATTTTTCATCTGAAATGTCAACAGCAATGACTTGAGCGCCCATTGCATTTGCAATCATAACCGCCGAAAGCCCAACGCCACCGCAGCCGTGTACCGCAACCCATTGACCAGGCAAAGTTTTACCTTGAGCAATAATCGCTCGATAAGATGTAATAAAACGACAACCAAGTAATGCGGCCGAAATGAAATCCAGTTCATCTGGCAGTTTCACTAAGTTCACATCGGCATAACGAATAGCGACATATTCTGCAAACGAGCCCCAAGCGGTGAAGCCGGGTTGAAAGTAATGATCGCAAATTTGTTGATTTCCAGTAGCGCATTGATCGCAGTAGCCGCAGCCGCCACAGAATGGAACGGTGACTCGATCGCCGACCTGCCATTTTTTTACATCTTTGCCAAGTGCAATAATCACACCAGCAAGCTCATGCCCAGGAACGTGCGGCAGGCTTACATCCGAATCATGGCCCATCCAGCCATGCCAGTCGCTGCGACAAATACCGGTCGCTTTTACTTCGATTACCACGCCGTCGTCAGGAGGAGTAGGATCAGGAAGTTTTTTAATATTGATGGGTGATTGAAAAGCCTCAAAATAAGCTGCTTGCATATTGTAATATATTTTAATATTAATAACTGAGCATTCAAAACGAAAAAAAGCAAAAACTACCAAATGAGAATTGCCAAAATAAATCAACTTTCCGAAAGTTTTAAACACAACTTTGATAGGAATGGTACGAGTATTTATCCTTGTTTTTTTATTACTGCTTTGCTTTTATAAAAATGTATTTTCTCAGCAAGCAGATTCTGTTTATGCGCATTTGCCAAAACCGCCAGGGCGCTTGGTAGATATAGGCGGGCGGTCAATGCACATGTATTGCACTGGATGCGGTTCACCTACGGTAATCCTGGAATCAGGTCTGGGCGATAACTCATTGGTATGGAGTAAATTAATGCCTAAAATTGCTGCTTTCACACGCGTATGTGCCTACGATCGTGCCGGATATGGTTGGAGCGGTTCAAGTGTGGAGCCTCGTACCAGCCTAAACATTGCTAAGGATTTAAAAACATTGCTGGAAAAAGCCAATGAATCCGGGCCTTTTGTGTTAGTAGGGCATTCCTCTGGGGGAATTCATATTAGAGCTTTTGCTGGTATGTTCCCTCAAAAAACGGCAGGTTTAGTGCTTTTGGATGCTTCGCACGAAGATATGGCAACCCAGCTACCCGGGCCGCGCAACTTCCCACAACAAGTAAAACAAATTCGAGCACAAGCAGATCAATTGCGTAATAATCCTCCTGCAAATACGCCTTCTACCAATACGCTTCATCCGGCTATGCCAAAAGAATCGACTGAAATCTATCGTTACTTGTACCAGCAACCCTACTATTTAGAAGCAATGGCAAGTGAAATGGAACATTTGCTAAATGCCAGCGCTGAAGAGGTCAAAAAATATAAGCAATTCAAGGACGTACCCCTGTGGGTAGTAGCTCGCTCTCCGCATTGGCGCGGCGCTCAGGCATTGAATCAAAGAGCCGGAATAGATGTAGCTGCTATTTGGCAGTCTTTTCAGGAAAATTTGAGTCAACTTTCTAATCTCGGCCATTTGCTCGTGTCCGACACCAGTGGTCATTATGTGCAACTGGAAGATCCGGCGCTAACGCTTGATGCTATTGGTAATGCGGTGCAAGCAGCTCGGGAGCAAGCAAAGAAAACGCCTGTTGTATATTTGAATCACTTGAATTTGGTGGTTGATAGCAAAACTTATCAAGCAATTGCGAATACCCCTTTTTTGAAAGATGAATTTTCCAACGTAGTGCAGACAACCGTGGAAAGCGAAGGGCAATCCTGGACGGGGATGTATCTTTTTGGGGAGCACACGTATATCGAATTATTTGAAGAAAAAGTAGGTGTAGATCGCAGCAAAGGCAGCAGCGCTATGGCTTTTGGCGTAGAAAAATCAGGCGAATCAGAAATTATTTACCAGCGTCTGAAACAACAGGTGGACACGTCGGCAATTCATTTTTTACGCAACAGAACCATTGAAAATAAAGGAGTTCCGTGGTTTTATACTGCAACGATTAATTATAATAACTATGCAGCGCAACTGCGTACCTGGGTAATGGAAGGGCATCAGGATTATTTGCGGCAGCGATTTGTAGACCTTGCTCCTGAGAGAGACACGATCACCAGGAAGCAGTATTTACATCGAATTTACAAGCCGGAGCGATTATTCCAAGATATTCGGGAGATCACAGTTGCTCTGGACAAAGAAGAAACTTATCGATTTGTAAAAGAATTGAGCGCATTTGACTACAAAATTATATCAACTAAGGAAAAAATTATAGCAGAAGGTGCTGGTATTCAATTGAGTATTATTCCTGCCAATAAAGCAAAAATGGGAATCACGGCTATTAAAGTAGCCATTTCAAGACCCAAGACAGGAGCGCGCAAATATGAATTTGGAACGGATTGTTCTTTGATTTTTAATGAGGATTTAACAGCAACCTGGCATTTTCATTAAGTCTAAATTATTTCAAGCGTTTTGATAAGATCAGACTCATAAGCACTACTTGTAAATGCTCATGGCTGGTGGTGCGCAGCAGTCGCTCTTTGATGACGATCAATTCCAGGAAAAAGCGCTGACGATCAAACATATTTGTATAAGATTCATTCACATAAAACATGAGGTCTTCCAAAGGACTGCATTCTAAAAGGTGATAAGCGCCATCGCGCATATCGTACACGATGATGAAATAAGAAGACATTTTTTCTTTGGCATCAGGATTGCACAATAAAAAAAGCGGAAAATCAAAATAATCCGTCTGCCAAAAAGCGAATAGATTAGCTTCAAACAAAGGATAGTAAAGCTTTTTGCAAGGAATACCCTGTCGCTGAAGCGCATTTTGCAAATCCAGGAGCTTTTGCTCCATCTTATCTATTGGCACACCATTACTTTGTAAGGAATCGAAGGCTTGCCATTCATTGGTAGCGAGATTTAAATAATCAACTTTTCCAATACGTAATTTATAGTCGAAACGAGGATAGCCCGGCACCACATATCCTGGATAGAAGTAAGAAAAATTATTGCGCAAACAAAATGCAATCTCAGCTATTAGCGTAAAAAGCCCGAGGCTATAAGATTGATAATCAGGGTCATAAATGCCCATGATACTGGCTGCACTGTCTTTGCCCACATCAAAAAAGCTGACCCCAATGAGTTTATCTCCTTCATATATATTAACCTCGTAAGTATCGAAAACATTAGACTCTTCGCCATCAAGCAAGGATTCTCGGAGGGTTGGCGCCAAAATACCAGGGAAAGATCCTTTGTATAATTGGTACAATTCTTCTTTTTCAGGCGTAATGCGCGAGCGGCTAAATTCGGTACGAAAAAGACTATTGTTCTTGCGAAGTAATTTGCGCAGGCTCTTGCTAAAAGTAAAGTTCGTTAAATTCAATCGCACCCAAATAGCAGAATAAAATTGCTCGCCAAAGCACAAAAAATGCGTCGTAAAAATGCTTTGCCCCATACGATACCAGCCGCGAGCCAAGTAGGCATCCAACTCCTCCGGCAACAATTCTTCAGGATAGTGCTTTTCGGCAAACATTTATTCGATTGAAATTTTGAAAATACCTAAAGCGTGAAGTTAAAAATGCCTTTGTTTTTTTTCAAATTTTTGGAATGATTGTTTAAAGATTGATGATCATTCATGATTTTTAACTCTTTTCCAAGTTTGTGTGCGATACAAAACGCCCCAATAGCCCCGTACTTTCAGGGTATCCTTGTCTTCCAGCCAGAGAGAACTGCTGTAAATCTTGCCATTGCCGGGGTCGAGTATGCTGCCTTTCTGCCAATTATCGGTGCTGTACACAAAGCCCCATAGGATTTTCATGCCCGCTATTTTTGCGCCCTTGCGTTCGCCATCGCATCGCTCGCATACGGCGTTGTTGCCTTCCTGCGGATGCGGATAGATTTTGAGGATTTTGGCTTGTAACTTGTTGTTCTTCAGGCTGGTTTCTACCAGAGACCTGGGATGCCCAGTCGCATCATCAATCGTTTTCCAAATGCCGGTTTCCGGGTGTTCATCTTTGTCCTGCTCTTGCAAATGCCAGGTTTGAGTGCGGTAGAACACATCCATCGGCCCTGCGTAACCGCGCACTTTCAGCGTTTTTTTATCTTCGAGCCACAGTTTGCTGTTGTAAATTTTGCCATCGGCGGGGTCTAAAATTTTACCACCCTGCCATTCGCCGTCTTTTTTTTCAAAATCCCACAAAAAAGTCATACTGATCACCTTTTTTCCTTTGCGGTCGCCCCTGCAACGGCTGCAAACAGGGTCTTCGCCTTCCCAGGGCGCGAGGATAATTTTTACAATCGTGCCTTCCAGTTCGCCTTTGGCATTTTTTTCGATGCTAATTTGCGAAAGCGGGTCGCCGGTATCCTCGCGATAGGTCATCCAAAGTCCTTCGGGTGTGGTTTGGGCAATGATATTTGTAAATGGCAATATCATAAAAAACAGCATAATTGTAATGTCTTGCTTTTTTCTGGAAGTAATTTCTTTAAAATGTTGCGTATAATTTTTATATGCTGTACCAAAAAGCACATCGCACCAGGTGAAATAGAGTCCGTAATTGCAATTTGATTTTTCATGATGTAAATTATGATGTACCGTTGTGGTATGCCAATTCAAAATCGGGATTTTTACAAACCACGTTGGAAACAACTCGAATCCCAGATGCCCTTGCACATTGCGTACAATCATGTAAATGAGGAAAACCGACAGCGCCAGAGGATGCGCCGGAATTCCAAAAACGACAATTGGATAGATACCTGCTTGCACCAGTGCTTCGATGGGATGAAAGGAATATGCCGCCCAGGGCGAAGGGTTGATGGAGCGGTGGTGTACCAGATGCACATGCCTGAAAATGC
>JANRME010000333.1:0-33718 GCA_033761835.1 Saprospiraceae bacterium | reverse complement strand
ATAATTATAATGTTTGGGAAATTATGATGTATCCCGACCCTTGGCCTGGCAATCATATTTTAAATACTTTATTGACCAAGCTGAGTATGAATATTTTTGGACAGGAGCAATGGGCTGCCCGCCTGCCAAATGCGCTATTTTTTGTACTTTATTTTTATGCAGCATATCATATTTGTTTGCAATTATTTAAAAATGATTTATTGCCTTTCCTAGGATGCTTAACATTCTTTATTTTTAATCCTTTTTTACTTGATTTTTTCTCAGTATGCCGAGGCTATGGAATGTCGAATGCACTGATGCTTTGTTCCTCGATGCTTTTATTAAAAGGCTTTATGGTTCAAGAATGGCGGGCGGTTTGGTGGAGTTTGGCATTTGCTGTTTTAGCATCTTATGCCAATTTTACATTGCTTATTTACTGGTGCGCAGTAACTGCTATGATCGCTATTTTTGCCTGGAATGATTATTTGAATCATAAAAATATAAAGCAATTTTATACTAAAATCGCTATTCTCGCTGGCATTGATCTAATTTATTTACTATTAATTTATACGCCCATTCATAAAATGCAAAGCACCGATCAGTTTGAATATTGGCAGTCTAATGGCTTTTTTAAAGATACCATTATAAGTCTGATTGAAAATTCCCGCTACGGCTCAAAAATGATCGATATTCCGCACGAATATTTTGCTATTATATCTGTACTATTTTTCTTTATAGCGGGCGCTTTTATGATGTATCATTGGGGGCGTTATACCTGGAAAGAAGCTGTCAAAACGCCTGTATTTGTTGCGTTTTCTTTGCTTGCACTCACCGTTTTTGTAAATATTATGCAGACTATTATATTAAAAACCCCAAATCTTACTACCCGTACTGCGTTGAGTTTTTATCCGCTTTTTGTTTTATTAATAAGCGCCGTTTTATATCATATTCAGCAATCGAAAAATCTTATTACGCAAATAGTCAGTTCATTATTACTTATTTTTAGCGTCTGGCATCTGGCGCGCACGGTCACGTATGATCGGGTACGCGAGTGGTGGTATGATGCCAATACTTTTCAGGTATTAGAAATATTAAAAAACAATAGTAATAATAATGCAATTTCTTTACAAACTGGCTGGCATTTTCATCGTTCTTTTGATTTTTATTTCCAAACAGGTAAAACGCCTTATTTAAAATTGGCGGAATATAATAAAAATATTGATGCAATTGGTAATTATGATTATTATTACGTGTTTGAATCCGATTATCCTTTATTGCAAAACCAGTATGATGTGGTAGAAAAATTTGATGGCGGATCAAGATTGTTATTAAAAAGAAAAAATTGATTCTCAGAAAAAATCCTCTTGCACAATTTCCACAAATTCTCTAACTTTGCGTTCCCAAACGAAAAAAATGGTGGGAATCTAAATTTTGATAAGTAAATTCAGTTTCGTTTATGCTGATTATCAACGTTAAAGACAGCGAACCAATCGACAAAGCGCTCAAAAACTACAAAAGAAAATTTGAGAAGGCGGGGATTTTGAAAGAGCTGCGCCGCAGAAAACATTTCACCAAGCCTTCGGTCGAGCGTCGCAATGAATTGCTGAAAGCTGCATATCGCGAAAAGACTTACGGAGAGCACATTTCGCCGGAGTTGCAATAAATAGTTGTTGCAGCGGTATTGACTTTGTCCCGGGAAAGGCTTATTATTGAAACATATAAGCCTTGAGTTAGATTTAAATCGTGGGACATGATGCAAGCAAGCTTTTTGCAGTATTTACAATACGAAAAGCGTTTTTCCGAGCACACCGTACTGGCGTACAAGAAAGATACTGAACAGTTTTTTACTTTTCTGAAAGATATATATAGCCTTGCTTCCGCTGAGGAGGTGAGGCATTTTCATATCCGTTCCTGGGTAATTCATTTACTCGAACAAAGCTTGACTCCACGCTCTATCCGCCGAAAATTATCAACACTCAAAACGTATTTTCGCTTCTTAATCAAGCACAAACATATTCAAGAAAATCCGATGCAAAAAGTGACCATCCCGCAGATGGGCAAGCGCTTACCTGTATATGTGCAGGAGCAAGAGATGGAGCAGCTTTTCGCCAATGTGGAATTTCCCAACGATTATAGCGGTCAGCGCGATCGTTTTCTGCTAGAATTGCTTTATACTACTGGCATGCGTCGCTCAGAACTGATTCATTTAAAAACAACAGATGTTGACTTGGGCCGAAGTGTACTGCGAGTGCTGGGCAAAGGAAATAAGGAGCGCCTTATTCCATTTGGGGAGGCGATTCGCAAAGAATTATTACAATATCTTGATATTCGCAAATTAACATTTCCAAATGCGGATACGCATCTTTTTTTGACCGATAAAGGAACTCCGTTATATCCAAAATTGGTTTATAATGTAGTGAAGCGATACCTTTCATTGGTGACGACGGTCGAGCAACGTAGCCCCCACGTGTTGCGGCATTCGTTCGCTACGCATTTGTTGGATCACGGCGCTGATCTCAATGCTATCAAAGAATTATTAGGTCACGCCAATCTGGCAGCAACTCAAATCTATACACATAATTCTATTGAAAAACTTCGACAAGTCTATGAACAAGCACACCCAAAGGCGAAACAGGAATGAGGATTGAAATCAATTCTCAAAACTAAGAAATACATTGTTTAACCGTAAAATCATCAAGCTTATGAGAGTCCACACCGAAGCAGTTCAGTTTAAAGCGGATCAGAAATTGATTAATTTTATTGATCAAAAGCTACAAAAAATGGAGCATTATTTTGATCGGATTATTGAGGCGCATGTGGTACTCAAATTAGAGAATTCCGGGCAAGTGCGCGATAAAATTGCAGAGGTGCGACTCAATGTTCCAGGAGATACTTTGATTGTAAAAGAAACCCATAAAACATTTGAGGCTTCTATTAATAGAGCTCTGGACGCATTGAAGCGCCAATTGGTCAAATACAAAAATAAAGTAAGAAACTAACGTTAATCAGTTTTTATAGATCGGAAGCCTGGTCACCTTTTAGACAGGCTTCCGGTCATTACATCGTTGAAACATATTTTAAATAAACATACGGCAACCTTTACGCCGCTTCCTTTGTCCTTCAAAAAACCCAGTGTCGCGCATATCAGAAAATTTCTGTAATTTGCTCGTGCTACAAATAGGATTTTCTAATCCTGAGTAAAATCATTTTAATCGTTTGAAAAATAGGCTTTTATGAAGACGATCCTGCAATATGTGGGTATTGCTGTACTAAGCTCCGTTTGTACATTTTTTCTGTGTCGGTCTTTTTACCAATTTGACAATTCGGCGCGTTTCGATGCAAACCTACCAGTGCAATTGGTCAATCATGGAAAAAATGCTCCTGTGAATGCCAATCCGCGAGATTGGTCGGAGAATGTATTGCCAAATTTTACAACTGTTGCAAAACAAGTGACCGAAGCGGTCGTGAGCATTTCCGCGTTTAACGCTACGGGCTATCGGATGTCCTCCGGCTCCGGTGTGGTTATTTCATCGGATGGTTATGTTATTACTAATCATCATGTGGTGGAAGATGGACAGAAATTTGAAATTGTATTGCAAGATAAACGAACTTTGGTTGCGCGTGTGGTAGGGATTGATGAAACGACTGATCTGGCGTTGTTGCGCGTCAATTTTAATGGCATGAAAGCCTTGCCCATAGGTGATTCCGATCGTTTGGAAGTAGGGGAGTGGGTCTTAGCTGTAGGCAATCCTTTTGACCTCAATTCTACGATTACTGCAGGCATTGTAAGTGCTAAAGCTCGGAATATCAATATTTTAAAAGGGCAATATTCGATAGAATCTTTTATACAAACCGATGCCGTAGTGAATCCTGGGAATAGCGGCGGCGCTTTGGTGAATACGCGTGGCGAATTGATTGGCGTCAACACTGCGATTATTAGTGAAAGCGGCGGCTACGAAGGCTATTCCTTTGCCATTCCATCCAATCTGGTTCGAAAAGTTGTAAATGATCTTCGAGAATTTGGCGAGGTAAAACGCGCTGTATTGGGCGTCAATATTGCTGATGTCAACTCTCGCATAGCTGCTGAGTTATCTTTGCCAAGTGTAGAAGGCGTATATGTAACCAACGTCAATCAAGGCAGCAGCGCTTTTGAAGCGGGGCTGCGGGCCGGAGATGTAATCGTGAGTGTAAATAGTGCAAAAGTAGCTTCGATGCCAGAATTGCAAGAGCAAGTAGCCTTGTTCCGCCCTGGCGATCGAGTCAGCTTGGAATATTATCGCAGTGGGCGCAAACATCGCATCGACAATGTCGTACTCAAAAGCATTACCGATACGGCTTCGCTGCGTTTCCGATGAGGTTTCTTGATAATGGACGGGGCTTTTATTCTATCAGATATTACACATTGCTATCATGTAATTATAATATCATTTTCTCAAAGCAAACACTATTTTCTACGTTTTTATATTGCCCATAATTCGGTATTCTTACATAATTATTTTTGGTATAAAGCGCAATCGCTTCGGGTTGTCGCTTGCCGGTTTCTAAGACACAGCGTGTATAAGCGAGTTCCTTCGCCCAGTTTTCTAATGCCACTAAAATCTTTGTTGCGATCTGCTTCCCTCTAAATGCAGGCTCCACATACATTCGTTTTACTTCCATTGTATCAGCGTCAAACGCTTTAATTGCGCCACATCCCACAGGTATGCCCTCCCAATAAGCCAGAATCGCATGACGGATAAGGTCAATTTTATTGAATTGCGCATAAAAAGAATGATCCTCCCCGTCTTTTTCTTTTAAATCCGCATCCAATAACTTGACAAGGCTTATAAAATCTGAGTGTTCCGAGTTTGTTCTTAATAATTGAAGCATATTTTATTTATCACTTTTTAGTCATCAATTTATGTGCAATAAATCTTTAGAAGCCATTCAAAAATATACTCTTTTTATTACAAATTCAATAAGCAGGATGCTTCAAATCTCTTTTATTCCAGTCCTTTTTACTTGTAATATTTAAACTTTTCGTATTACCTTTCGCTTTATACTGGAAAAATGGAACAATAGATGATTGGAATGCTGGAAGACTCGGGGAAAAATTGTTTTAAATTAAAATAATTGCTCAAATATCCAAAAAACTGCAAGAATCCAATACTCCAATACTCCAGCATTCCCAAAAAGAATAGAATATGTTTTGGTTGTTTCAATCCAATCCTGATGTTTTTCGACTCAAAGATGCGCTGCGTGCAGAGGCTTTAGCAACGTTTGTAGTCACTGCGCATAAACACGATATTCATTTTGGCGATGGAGTCATCCTTTGGCAAAGTGGTAAAGAGGCAGGTTGTTATGGTTTGGCGACTGTTACTTCTGAAGTACAGGAAATCCCAATTGCGGAAGCAGAAAAACCTTTTTTTAAAGAGTTTCCCGAAGAACAGATGCGTGTATCGCTCAAAGTGGAATACAATCTCTGGAATAAGCCTATCACCTGGGAAATGTTGCGCGACATTCCTCCTTTTGAAGAGTTCAATGCCGGACTACCGGGTAGCAATTTTCTTGCAACGGAACAGCAATATCGAATATTGGAAGACTTTGCCAAACAATTGGACGTGCTTGCCGAGCCGCAAGTACCTTATGGTGTGCCACCGTTACCTGAGTTTCCATTAAATTTGATCTTATACGGCCCGCCGGGCACCGGTAAGACTTACCAAACCATCAATTATGCGTTGGCGATCATCGAAAACCGTTCGCTGGAAGAGTTAGCGCTCGAAGATAGGCACTTATTGCGTCAGCGTTTCGACGCTTACACGGCGCAAGGACAAATTGCTTTTGTGACTTTTCACCAATCTTTTAGCTACGAAGACTTTATTGAAGGAATTAAACCTCAAGTATCAGAAAATGGAACGGTAACTTATGCCATTGAACCCGGTATTTTCAGAATGTTGAGCTATAACGCGCGACGTTGTGTGCTGGAAGCTTTATTGCGAGAGCAACCACAAGAGCAACAAAAGGTTAAATTTAATCAATTGTACAAAGCTTTTCTGGAATTCCTTGGTAGCGACAATTTTGAATACTTTGAAACACCCGACGCGCAGCATATTTATTTGCAACAAGTGTTAAAAAACGGAGACTTGTCTTTACGTCCTGCCATTGCATTCAATACCTATACTGTTGAAAAGAATACCTTGCGCAAGTTCTATCAACAATTTCCAAGCATAGAGGATTTACCAGCTGCACAACAATTTATCGATAAAAATATACGCGGTAGCGAAAGTGATTTATACTGGACCGTATTTGTTAGCTTAAAAAACTTTGAAAATTTTTACAAACAACAGCAACAGCAGGCGCAACCCAATGCAGAAGTAGAGATCCTTTACGAACCGATTGCCGATATGCCTTTGCTGCCAAACCAAGTATTGGCAAAATGTCGCCGATATGTATTAATTATCGACGAAATCAATCGCGGTAATGCCGCCGGTATTTTTGGTGAACTTATTACGCTCTTGGAAGCCGATAAACGCGAGGGGCGAAGCGAAGCCCTCACGACCATTTTGCCTTATTCTAAAAGTTTTTTTTCCGTACCGCCCAATTTGCATCTCATCGGCACAATGAATACCGCCGACCGCAGTATTGAGTCGCTTGATATTGCTTTGCGTCGCCGTTTTTCTTTTCGTGAGGTGCTGCCCGACCCGGAAATTATTACAAAAATAGCCAACAAGCCTGTCATTCAAGGAATAAAACTGGTCAATCTACTAACCGCTATCAACCAACGCATCGAACGATTGCTCGACCGTGAACACTGTATCGGTCATGCATATTTTATGGACATCGATTCGTTTGACGAACTCAAACATACTTTCGCAGAGCGCATTATCCCTTTATTACAGGAGTATTTCTATAATGATTATGCGAAGATCGGATTAGTATTGGGCAAAGATTTTATTCGTGAGAAGCCTACCCATATTGAATTTTCTAATTTCGATCATCCCTACGCCGCAGAATTTGCAGAAAGACGCTTATTTGAAATTGCCAATATTGCAAACCTGGACGAAGAAGCCTTTATCCGAATCTACGAGCGCTAATACCATTTTAGATGCCAGCAGTCAGACACCAGATGTCAGACTACACCGAAAATCAAAGAATTATTTAGAAGATAAATACGTCTTTTATTTCTAAAACTGGTATAATTATTGCCTTGCGATCCGCTCCTATTAAAAGTAGATCACCTCATCCAAAATAAAAAATCACCAAAATTTCCAAAATGGTTTCTTGTTGTTCTTAGTCTTGGTTAAAATTTCAATTACTCTATCTGAATCCCATTTTTCATTATCAGGTGCTTTTTTCCAATTGATATTCTTTATTTCAATTCTTTCTTCAACTGTTCCTGTCCAACTTATTTTAAACCCATTTTTTTTAAGTGTTGTAATAATTTTAGTTGCAATTTCTAATGCTTTATTATCATTTTGTGAAGAACTATCAAAACCTAAATATAGATTTCTTATATCTGGATCAACCGCTCTTGCTAAGTCTTGAGAATGGTAATAACAAAATCCAATTGCTTTAACTCCGATTTTGTTTAGTCGTTTGATTGTCTCTATACAATCTCCTCTCCCATCTTGTTTTGTGTAGCCTGCTTTATGCAAACAAACAATTTTTTCTTTTATCAACTCATCAAATGCTTTAGCAAGTTTATTAAAGTCGGTTGGTCTTTCCCAAGTTAAACTGTCTTTTTGATGTTGCTCATATCTTTCAGAAATAGTTTGCCTTAGCCAATCTTCATCAAAATCGTCCTCGTTATAAAACATATCTCGGATACTATCAAAAAGTTCTTCTTCCGTTTCAAATCCAAACTTTATATCAAGTTCTATCTGTTCTAATGCTTCGTCTTTTAAGTCTTGTGTCATTGCGAATGAGGTTTGTTATGATTGCGCTAAAATCTCCTTGAAGACAGCATTATTATTAAGTATGTTATGCAAAGTCATTGGATGCAGTCTATGAATGGCAGAATTACTCTTTATCCCACCAAATTGAAACAAAATACCAATTATCATCAATCCTCAAAAGTTCATTAAATCCAGTATCATCAACCAGTCCAATGGTTGACCTTTTTTCTTTCCAAGTTTCATCCTTGTCAAACGAGATTATGTCAGACGCGTTTTTTGAATTCCATATGTAAAAATCAATCAAATCAGAATTCGTTAAATCAATTGTTAATTCATTATCCTTCGTAGTAATTAATTTGAGGTCATAAAGAGATTTAAGATTCTTAAATTGATTGTTTTTATCCTTCGATATTAAAAGTTTAATCCTATCAGCAGTAATCCTATCATTGGTTTTAAATTCTTTCGCGCTTAGTAATTCATTTTTGGCTTTTTTGAATAATTCAATATTCTCTTTAGCTTTTTTTATATTCATACTAATCCGAGATTGGGTAGATTGACAAGATATTAAGCTGAGTATTAATAGTATCAGTGTATATTTCATTATATTTTGCATGTAATGATTTAGTATAACCCTCAGTTATAGATCTTATATGTTAATTTTCAGCTTGGTAATGTCGATATCAATCCCTAATGGATTCGGACATAGTCGAATCAGCCGTAATTGCGGTTATACATTACATTGGTGTGAATAGTTAGTTATTTTCTTTTTTCCGTTCAATTTCTATATCGAGTCGAACTATCTTTTGTCTTAATTTTTCTTCAAAATCTTTTTCACTAACATCTTTATATTCAATCATATATTTTTTTAACTCTGTTGAATTTTCGATAATCGTTTCCAACAGATATTTTAATTGTTCAGCGTTTTCAATAAACTCCGATTTACTTTTACGCAGTTCAGATTTCAATATATCAATCTGCTCATTTTTAGATTCCAATTCAGAATTCCGATTTGAAATAAAGTAGATAGTCAGAAAAACGAGATTAATTATTAAAAGTGTAAAAAATAAAACTATCCAAATATTTCTTTTCATAAATGATTGGTTTTAATTGTGCTCAACGGCAGCAGGGCTGACGCAGTTTTTGAAAAATTCCGCGAAGCGGAAAAAATTTTTCAAAAATTGACGTCAGTCCGGTGTTGTACGATGGTGCCGAGCGGGAGCGAGGCGCCGAGTGCAGCACCGGCGTCAGCCCTGCTGCCGTTGTTCAAGATGCCGAGCGCAGCGAGGTATCTTGAACAACATTTGTGTTTACGCAATATCGCGGAATTACACTAATATACGCAATCCCTCTCAAACAGTTCCATCTTATTATTATAAAATGTGGAATATTATTACCGTTACAGATAGAAAATTTAATTCAAGGTAAGATATACATAATCATTAGAAAGAATTATCAAAAATGCTTGGATAGGCTCGACTACTAAACGAAATTATTAAACATTGATGTCGTCCAATTTTCTATTTTTACTCCGGCAATCCTTGATAGATGGTTCTCATTATTGGTAGCCATTATCATATTCTTTGCGATAGCTGTTGTTCCAATTAATAAATCAAAATCTGGAATTAAAAGACCCGCCTTTTTTAGTCTGGCTTTTTCTTTACCATAAAGAGGTACAGCATCATAAATTGGAATGACTTGAAATAAATCTTCTATTTGCTTAATTTCTACAATGTGTTTTTCAAAATTTGAGCTATAGTATGCACCAAATGTAAGTTCGGCAATCGTTATTTCCGAGATGTAACAATTATCAATCCCTACTTCTTTGACTTTATCTTTTATTCCAAATTTTCCTTGCAAAAAGAAAATGCAAATATCTGTATCAATTAAATACTGTTCCATTAGTCAAGATTTATATCTTTATCACTTGTCATTCTGCTGCTTATAATGTCATCCGCCATAGCATTATCTGTATCACTCCAAGCGCCGTATAAAGCTTCTAAGAGTTCTTCTTTATTGGATGCTGGCTTTACAGTGATTCCTGACTTTAGGTTTTCTAAAATTTTAGAGATTAATTCCAATTTTGTTTCTAAAGTGAGCGGCTCTATTAATCTCATATAGCGATTTACAATACTATTCTCCATAGATTTAAAATTTCTTTTATAACAAAGGATTGTTTTGTAAAGTTTCTAAGCAAAATTAGGGTTAAACAAGAAGGATTTCAAGTTTTTATTTAAACAACAAAAATCACCCGCAACTACTCATAAGCTACGGATGATTTCTTTTATCTTATTTTACGAATCTCGTATCTATTATCCCAGCACCTGCTTATCCCCAAGGAAAGGTTGCGCATAGAAACGCTTACCCGTTGCCTTGTATAATGCATTGGCGAGTGCTCCAATGATAGGCGGATTCACCGGCTCACCAAGACCGGTTGGGTCAATGTCGTTTTTCACGAAATGGATATCGATGGACTTCGGTGCTTCGCTATGGCGAATGAGTCGATATTTGTCAAAATTGCTTTGCTCAGGCACGCCGTCCTTGAAAGTCATGGCGCTGTACATTGCATGACCAATGCCGTCCACGATGCCGCCCTCGGCGAGGTTGGTCGCAGCGATTGGATTCACCACAATACCGCAGTCAATGGCACAATGCACTTTTTGCACCACCGGTTTGCCATCTTCCATCGTCAAATCCATCACTTGTGCCACATAAGAATTATGACAAAAATAAGCCGTCACACCTCGGTGTACATTGGGTTGTTCCGATTTACCCCAGCCCGATTTTTCTCGCACCAATTCCAAAACGCCTGCGTAGCGGTCTGCTTCGTAGTCGTTATCCTTGCCAACGGGATTGGTCTTAGCACGATTCAAAAGCTCCAAACGAAACTCGATCGGGTCTTTCCCCATCGCCTCGGCGACTTCGTCCAGAAAAGATTGTTCGGCTCCAGCGATAAAATTAGAACCTGGCGCGCGCCATGCCCCAGCTGTGATATTAGATTCCAATGCCCATTCCTCCGCTAGATAATTGTCCAATGCTCCTGCGGGGAAGCGATTGGCAGCCAATGGATTTTCAGGCACGCCACCTGCCCGCACATGGAAGGCAGTGAGATTTTTATTCGCATCCAAAGCAGCTCTGTAGGTAATATGGTAAGCCGGACGATAGTTGCCGAAAGTCATATCGTCTTCGCGGGTATAAATGAGCTTGATCGGCGCATTCATTTTTTGGGAAATGACCGCCGCTTCTACTAAAAAGTGCCCGTATAATCTTCTTCCGAAACCGCCGCCTTGCCGCGTCATCTGAATATCAATCTTTTCGAGTGGCATTCCGAGTCGATCCGATACACTTTTTTCCATGAATTCCGGCGTCTGAATCGGTCCGACGAGTTCCGCCTTATCAGATGTCACGTGGGCAAAGAAATTCATCGGTTCCATGGTGTTGTGCGGAAGGAAAGGAGCAGTATAAGTACGTTCGATCACTTGTGCCGCATTTTTAAATACACTATCAGGGTTGCCATCTTTGCGAACTACTTTTGCCAATTTAGCAGCCAATTCTTCCATTTTTGCAGTATGGCTGGCAGAATTTTCCGGCTCTGACGCTTGTTCCCACTCGATTTGAAGGGCTATCTTAGCGTTCATCACTTCCCAGGTGGTATTGCCGACCACGACTACCAATTCCGTGAAAGCACTCGTGTCACACCATTGTATTTCGTAGCCATCATTATAGGTCTTAATGGTAAACACATCCTTGATACCAGGCATTGCCTTGGCAGCGGCGTCATTCACCGATTTCAATTTCATACCAAAAGCCGGCGCGTGTGCAATCATGGCGATGAGCATCCCGTCGCGGCGATAGTCTAGCCCGAAGAGCGGCTGCCCTGTCACAATTTTCAATCCGTCCACATTTTTGCGGGAGGTACCGATGATTTTAAAATCCTTTATATCTTTCAGCTTTACCTCTTTGGGTACGGAAATCTTCGCAGCCGCGGTAGCCATTTCGCCATAGCCTGCGGATTTGCCACTTTTTTCATGCTTCAAAACGCCCGCTTCGGTCGTGATTTCTTCCACAGGTACTTGCCAAGCTTGCGCCGCCGCTCCTATGAGCATATACCGTGCGGATGCGCCTGCCATGCGAAGCCCTTGCCAACCTTGGCGAATGGACTGGCTACCGCCTGCTAACTGCCGCGTGAATAATTCTGTATTGAGCGGTGCTTGCTCTACGATGACATTTTTCCAATCCACATCCAATTCCTCTGCTACAATCATCGGCATCGAAGTTTTTACATTCTGACCGATTTCCGGGTTTGGCGACATGATGGTGACGACGCCATTTTCACCGATTTTCAAAAAACCATTGATGTCATACCAATTATCAGGCATAGCCAAAGCTTCTTGTCCAGCCGGTTTGCAACCTGCCAGCCAGCTAAACCCGAGCATCAAGCCACCACCTGCTGCTACACTGGTTTTTAGAAAAGAACGTCTGTTGTATGATGTTTTTATGAGTGTCATTTTTTAATTTTTTAATTAAGAAATTGAGAAATTATTTCATTATTCATTTCTTAATTCCTTCATTAACCGTTTGCTGCCGTTTTGATCGCCGCCTTGATACGCGTGTAAGTGCCGCAGCGACAGATATTGCCGTTCATAGCCGCTTCGATTTCTTCATCGCTGGGTTTCGGATTTGCTTTTAATAATGCAGCAGCATTCATAATTTGTCCTGCCTGACAATAGCCACATTGTGGTACGTCATGCTCCAGCCATGCTTCCTGCACCGGATGGTCGCCCTTTTCAGAGAGCCCTTCGATAGTGGTAACTGCCTGATTGCCTACCTGCGAAACCGGTAATTGACAAGAGCGCATCGCCACATCGCCGAGGTGAATGGTGCAAGCGCCGCACTGGGCAATGCCGCAGCCGTACTTTGTGCCGACCAGATTGAGGTGATCGCGCAGCACCCAAAGCATAGGCGTAGCAGGATCAACGTCCACCTGTTGTTTCTTTCCGTTGATATTTAAGTTGAAGATTGCCATAATCGTTCGTATATGGGAGTTTAAATAATTCTAAAACCTTAGGACTTGGATGTGGTGTCTTGGAGTGTTGGAGCTTTCACAATTTCTACACAAATCTTTACTCGACAGTGCCCACATGCATCATATCTCAAATATGCCTCAAATTAAGCATTTTATTCCTTAAGAAAAGGTTAAATATTCTGAGAATATTGATTTCGCAGGCTGATAGAATCATTTAGCGGCGTCGTAAAATAACTCTACGGGGTTATAGAATGACTTTACGGACTTACAAGATAACTTTACGGACTCGCAGTATGGCAGAAAAAAGTCGATAAAAGCCTTCGTTAACAGATAAAATGAAGCGACAGAAGTATTGCAAAAATGTAAAAAGCACTTCATTTAGTTTTTATATTAGCGCAATAAACGCCTTAACTTGTTTACCACTGGCAGATAGTTTTTATATAAATTTACGAAGGATTCAATAATAAAGACAGAATGACAACAGCTACCTTTCGTATAACGATACACATGGTTTCCAGCCTTGACGGCATCATCGCCAAAAAAGACAATAGCGTTTCGTGGTTTGAGACTGCCGACCACTACGAAAAAGGCGTTACCGGACAAGACCCGGAGGCATTTCTGAAAACCATTGATTGCTATGTGATGGGCGCTCGCACCTACGAACACGCCCTGGAACTTTCCAAATCGTATGGCTGGGCTTACGGAGACACACCAACTATTGTAGTCACTAATAGAAACCTGCCGATTGAAAGACCCAACGTTGCGCTTTATGCAGGCGACTTGAACAAATTGGTGAATGAAAGACTCCAACCAATGTACAAAAATGTTTGGATGGTCGGCGGCGCGGCGCTTGCCAAAGATTTCCTTCGTTTAAACCTGGCGGACGAAATAAGGGTATCGATTTTGCCTATTTTATTGGGAGATGGGCTGCTATTTTTTGACCACCTCGGAAAAGAACAAGCCTTGCACCTCAAAGACGTTACCGCCTACAAAAATGGCATGGTGGAACTATGCTATGAAATAAAAAAGGTATAGAAAGTAGCCAGCATTGCGTTTGCACTTTTGATTATGCAAATGCGCGGCGTCGCCAAATGACTCGACACGTGCGCCGGATGACTCGACGGCGTGGTCAAATGATCTGATGGCGTCGTCGGATGACTTGGCGGCGTGAAAAAATCATCCGACGGCGTGGTCAAATGATTCGGCGGCGTGATCAAATGATCCGACGGCGTCGCCGAATGACTGGATGGCGTGAGCAAATCATTCGGCGGCGTGGTCAAATGATCCGGCAGCGTGGTAAAATGACTCGACGGCGTGAGCAAATCATTCGACGGCGTGAAAAAATGATTCGACGGAAGTACAAAATGGCTAGTAGGTCTTTAAAATCCTTTTTCAGGATAGCAACATGAAGCGGCAGGGTATTGTGGGATTGGGAGAAAGGGGGTAAATTGGAAGCGGCTATTTAGAAAAATAAATACCATGACTTGTCACCACCTATTGACAGATGGCGTTTATGTATTAGCCACAATCAGAAAACGAATAATCAATGGAGAAACTGAAAATAAAGCTATACGAATTAATTGCTAAAAATAGGATTGAAGAGGTCTTTGCATTAGTTAAAGCTGAGACTGAAGATAAAGACGAAAATACTTTACTCTCAATAATACAATTACAGTCACGATATAATAGGATCAATAAAGAGAACCTAAGAGGAACACTTGGAAGAGATGAAGAAGCTATAGCTATAAATAAAATTATTTCGTCTTTACTGAGTATCATTCAAGAAATTGAAGATAAATCAGAACCACATTTAGAAACTGATATTTCTGAAAAAAAATTAAAAGCCTTTATTTCTTATTCACATAATGACGAAGTATATCGTCAAGAATTAGAAACTTCACTGGCGCTTTTAAAAAGGCAAGGTCTAATAGAAACATGGTCTGATAGAAAAATTGAACCAGGGATGAACTGGCGAAAAGAAATTTCATCGAATCTTGAAGAATCTGATTTAATTTTGTTTTTGATAAGTCCAGATTTTATAGCATCTGATTATAGCTATGAGATAGAACTTCAAAGAGCCATTGAAAAACACGATAAACAGGAATCAGTTTTAATTCCAATTATAATTAGACATTCTTCTTGGTATGATAGTCCAATTGGAAATTTTCAAGTTCTTCCAAGCAAAGGAAAACCAATTTCTACATGGGCAGACAAAGATGAGGCATGGTTGGATGTTTTTGAAGGAATAAGAAACATTTGTCTTAGTTTTAAAGGAAAATCCCAAAAGAGTAGTAATGGTTTTGATGAATTTAAGGCATTAAAAAAATTTAAAGTAGGAGTTTTTGGAGAAACGGGAACTGGGAAATCAACACTATGTAATTCATTACTTGGTGAAGAAATAATGAGAGTAAGTGATATTTTCCCTGTAACAAGAGGAATACATTCTTCAACTTTAATAGCTAATTCAAAAATTGCCATTGACATACTTGATTATCCGGGTATAGGTGAGTCAGTTGATGGGGATAAAAAATATGAAGTTTTATATAATTCTGGTTTTGGAGAAGTAGATGTAATTATCTGGGTATTAAGGAGCGATGTCCGCAGTTATCGGCTTAGTCAAACTCACATAGATAAGATTTTAGAGTTAAATATTAACTCAAATAAAGAGTTTATTATAGCACTAAGTATGATTGATAAAATGGATGCTAGTGATGCTTGGGACGAATTAAATGGAACACCAAGTAAAGGTTTGTTAAGCATGATAGAACGAAAAACAATGTATGTTTCTGGAATTCTTGGAATACCTCCAGAGAAAATTATCCCTGTTTCAGGTTTAAAAGGATATAATATAAAGAATCTAAAATTAGAGATAATTGAATACCTTGAGAAAAAAAAATAAGGACTGTGGCTAACAATGCGATATCTTTCATAGCCTCCATTAGTTGGCTCCAGAGTAGCCCAAACCCATCCATTACCATCCCTTCCGAGTCTTCCGCAGGAGACTCGTTAAAAATCACCCCCACATCCAGCGCCGCTATTTCCTTCTTATAGTCCGCGGGCAGCAGTAACGCCTTCAGCAGCCAGTCCATTTTCAGCCAGCAGCTCACTTTATAGAGCGGCACCACCGGCGTCAGCAACGAGAAATCGCTGAAATGCAGGAGCGTTTTTACTCGATCTGGTACGACCAGTTTCTGTCCTTCGATCAGGACTTTAAATCGCAATGCGCCCAGGTGCTTTTTATATTGTTGAAACAAATCAAGCGTGTAGGCGCTCTGTTGTAGGTCTTCCGCCAGGTGCGCGGCTCGTACCGGTAGCCATGCTGTATAATTGGGTGGTAAATCTTGCACGCCCATGCGGTCGCCCACTCGATAAAAAACATGGTACACTTCCTCCTTTTCGGCAGCACTCAGTTTTCGTTCGAGCAGTTCGTAAGCAGCAATCGAATAATGAATGAGCATAAAGAGCACATCGCGGTACGCCCAGTCGGGGATGCGCGCGCCGCGTTTTTGCTCGACGGCATCATGAATTTGTCGCATCATATCAATGGCAGCGTGGGCTTGATCGATGGACGAAAAAACAATCCTGCGGGCGTACCCAACGGTAGAGAATAGCCGCGCCAGAGGATCAGCGGGCAGTCTGCCGGTAAAATAGAGCCAATCCACGGCTTTATTCAGCGCAAATTCCGCCGCCGCCCCCGCAAAAATGAACAGAATGGTGTCGCTCTTCCCCCAAATCCGTCGAACGATGGAATCTTTTTCTACAAAGTATAGCATAGTCCAGTGTTTTTCTACTAAACCACGAATAGGGGTGGAATCGTTTACCAAAGCTTGAGAATTTCGTAAACAGAAGAATCATTCCCTTACTTCTAATTTAAATAACCTCGGTACTTTTAAAGCGATTATTAAAATGCGTCACTTCCATAAAACCATGCACGCGCATAGCCGCACGGTAATACTTGTCAATCCATTACTTACGAAATTCAAACAATGGCAATTAATCAAAAGGTAATAATTCCGGCTCCAGATATTCCTTTTTAGCGCGCTCAGAGGTAAAGATGTCGGTACTATAATGCGAAAATAATAATTCTTTGAAAGAAGTTTTTAATCTTGGATTTTCTATAATAAAATCCTGAAAATGATCTGTTTTTGATCGCAGCATAAAATGATATACCGCCCGAATCGCAGCAATGGTAACAGTTTCGTTGTATTTATCATGCGCACCAAGCGATGCCGCATAATGTTTAATTTGCTGACAAATATTTTCGATAGCTTGATCGATGCCATATTTCTTGATATGTATCCAGGCAAGTCGTAAATGCGCTTCGTGGCTGAAAAGAGTGGGATCAAGGCTGCAATCTGCAAATTGTTGCTCGAAGGCAAGATCGCTTAGATGAAAGTGTTTTTCCATGCTTTTTGTTTTTCTTAGCGAGAACGCCCGCTACCCCAAAAATAGTTCCAAAAGTTAATTTATATCATTTTTATTGGATGCATTAATCTATTTGAAAAGTAGAGATTGTAATAAAGCAAGTAAGATTAATAAAGGACGGATGTAAATAAATGCATCCGTCCTTTTATTATTATAAATTTGATAAAAATTATTTACACTTTTGGTAACTCCCAGGGCTTCCGATAATTCGGTGTAATCAATTGATTTGCAGCCTTATTCTTACCAAAATTCTGTTTTGCTTCATTCCAATCCAGACGAGAATTGGTGCGCAAGGAAATATTGCCCATGTGAGCGTACAAAGCAACCAACCTACCATTTTCAATGGTGCAATTCGGGTCTTTGCGTGATTTGATACAATCTATAAAGTTTTGCATATGCTCCGGATGCGACTCGCCGCCAGGTTTCTTAGGCATTTCTGGTACTTTAGGTGCTTTCTTTTCATCATTCCATTCGGGGAAGAGTTCCCAACCTTGCCGATTAATTACAAGCGTCGCATCATCACCGATAAAAGCCAGACCATAGGAGATACCATAAGGCCCTTTCTGCGTGCCAGCCGTATGTTCCCAAGTCATTACATAATCATTTAGTTGGTAATGCACGCTCATCGTATCAAAAGTCTCATGCGCATGATCTTTGAAAGAATAATTCCCGCCCGAAGCGTTCACCGATAAGGGAGGGGTTTTAATATCTTTCACCCACAGGGCCATATCAATCAAATGCACGCCCCAATCCGTGAGCAAGCCGCCGCCATAATCCCAAAACATACGCCACGAGCCATGAAAACGATTTTTATTAAAAGGCCGCTTAGGTGCTGGCCCGAGCCACATTTCATAATCCACGCCGGCAGGCACAGGTTCATCCGCTACGCTCATCGGGCCGACGCCATAATTAAAATTGCCCCAAACATTTACTTTACGGAGCGTACCAATTTTACCGGATTTCATAAAAGCCATCGCCTCCTGCCAATGCGCGCCACTGCGCTGCTGCTGCCCGACTTGCGCTACACGATTATATTTGCGTGCGGCTTTCACCATCAAATCACACTCGGCAATGCTATTCGCCAAAGGCTTTTCCACATACACATCTTTACCTGCTTCGCAAGCAGCAATAAACGGCAGACAATGCCAATGATCGGGTGTGCCAATGATCACCGCATCCAAATCTTTATTTTCCAATAATTTGCGATAATCATTATATTGCATCGGCGCTTTGCCTTGAACTTTTTCTACATCCGAAGCGCGTTTTGCCAAAATATTACTGTCAATATCACAAAGCCCAATACATTCTACGCCTTCTATTTTCAGCGCATTTTCCAGATTGCCGAAGCCCATATTGCGCACCCCGATCAGCGCGATATTAACTTTTTCATTCGGCGAGAAGCGTTTATTCTTAGCAAAAGATAATAAAGGCGAAGACGCGAGCGTAGCCGCAACAATAGTTTTGGACGTATCTTGCAGGAATTTCCGACGAGAAGTGGACATGGTTTAGTTCGTTTTAGGTGTTAGCAATACCATTTATACAGCGCCAGGAATGCCGCGCTGCGTAGGCTAAGATAATATTTTTTGCATACAATATATCAATTTCCTTATCTTTGAAAACCTGTCCCACTGGTTTGAATTATTATATCTAAATTATATAATGCACACCCAGCACGGCTGGCGGATTAATGCTTTTAAGCATAATTTGAAATATGCGGAGGGGAATATGGAGTTGAAATGATAGATATATGTAATTAAAAATGAAGAAGTCAGTAAAACCAGTATTAGCATCTAAAATTTTGTATGATAATCGTAATCAGCAAGAATATGAAAAGGATATTTTTATGGATTTTGCATTACGTATAGGAATAAAACACTTTTTTATCCAACAGCCACAACCACCAAAACCAGATATAATAATAAGTATTGAAAGAGAAAATTCTAATAAAGATTTTATTATTGGCTGTGAAATTAAAGATTTATATTGGGACAAAGGAATGCAAGGGTCAAATGAAAAAAGAAAATTTGAAAAATGGAAATCCTTTGCAAGAAGATTGAGAACTGACTTAGACAAGCTAAATAATGGATTTGAATATCTATATGGAGTATTAACTTTAAAGAATTTTGATATTTTAAAATTTAAAGAAAATCAGGAAAAGCTTTCTGAGGGAATAATAAACTTTTTAAAGCCATATAGATTACCAATTAATGATCAATTCGATAAATTCTATTCTCAAACATTCTTATCAGAAAATATTGCTAATTTAAGAATTGAGACTTATGCAGAAAGAGGAGTTCTTTGGTGGGAAAGATCGCTTCGATCAGGAACAGCTTATTTTGATGCAGGGATATTTAATGATGAAATATTACAAAAAAGTGAAAAGAATCATGATTTTACAGAGTGTGATGAGAAATGGTTATTACTTTTTGCTGAATCAAACAATATAGGAAATACTATAACATTTTCATTTGAATCCGAAGGAGAGCCTAAAATAAGTGTTAAACATAAATTCGACAGAGTTTTTTTCTTCGATTACTTTCAACAAAAAATTTACCAAATAGTACCAAAATTTAAAAGATTATTTGAAGTAGATAAAGATGGAAATAGTATTAGATTTATTAATTCGTTGCCAAAAGAAATTGTAAGTTACAATGGATAATATTCCATGCTAAATAACTAACCACCATGACACCCACCACCGCCACCACCATCGACGAGTACATCGCCACGTTTTCGGAGGACATTCAGGCGATCCTCCAACAAATACGCGCTACGATCAAAGCCGCCGCGCCCGACGCCGAGGAAACGATCAGCTATGCCATGCCTACTTTCAAGCAAAATGGGGTGCTGGCGCATTTCGGCGCGTTCAAACAGCATATTGGCTTCTACGCGACGCCGAGCGGGAATGAAGCTTTTCAAAAAGAACTGTCCAAATACAAAACCGGCAAAGGCTCTATTCAATTTCCCTTAGACAAACCCATGCCATTGGACTTGATTCGCCAGATGGTGGCGTTTAAAGTCGCGGAGAATGCATAGAAAGCGAAAGCGAAGAAGAGCAGGAAGAAGTGAAAAAGCCCCTCTTTAAAAATTAAAAACTCTGATGCTGTAACCTCCTACTTCCCTACAAGTTTTATCTATAAAATGAAACAACAAATGAAGAAATTTAGGAAAAAAGGGATCGCCATCGCCCTGTTTTTGTCTGCATTTTATCTGCATTCCTTTGCCACCTGGTCCATCATTGTCATTGACCCTATCACAAAAGAAATTGGCATGGCAGGCGCATCCTGTACGGCTGATTGTTCGGGTATTGGTAGTATCATTCCTGGTACAGGCGCTATTATTGTGCAGGCAATGAGTAATTACAACGCCCATGATATGGGAAGAAAAGCAATATTAGCTGGTCACCCGATAGAAGGGATTATGGAGGCGCTGCGAGAAAGTAGGTTTGACCCGGAGCATCAACAATACGCGCTTGTAACGCTTCAACAAATGAATCCAGTGACTTATACCGGCGATTCTACCATTGCTTATAATGGTGCGCTAACAGGGTATGGCATCTCCGTACAAGGTAATCTTTTGACAAACGAAAAAGAACTTCAAACGATCTTTGATGCAGCTGTAAAAGCTCAAAAGAAGGGACGAAGTGTTGCCGAAATTTTAATGCTGGCTTTAGAGGCAGGTTCAAAAGCGGGAGGCGACAAACGATGTGGCACACAGCGCGCGCAAAGTGCTTTTGTAAAAGTGGCAAAACCAGAAGATACGATTGAAAAGCTATCGCTCCATTTAGTCGTTACCGGACAGGCAAAGGGAGGAGAGAATGCAGTGGCTATGCTACGCAAAGAATATGAAAAATGGAAGGCTAAAAAATAGTATAAACAGCTATAAAAAGACAACCTACTCCTATCTTAACACCAGTTTCTTGACTGGTGTTTTTTTTTACTTACCACTTTCATTTATAATGATATTCAATCTAAACACTTTTTTAAAAATACTGAACATACAATTTGATAATATAAACATACAGATAAACAATTATTCCACACAGTTTAACAAAAAGAACATACAGTTTTACAAAAATAACGTACAGTTTAACAAAAAGAACATACAGTTTTATAAAAGGAACATACAGATAAATTACTAATCCATACAATTGAACAAATAATCCATATAGTTTTAAGATTTAAGCATATATTTGTACAATCAATGCATTATCTCTTAGAATGATTTATAAAACTGTTTATTTGTTATGTTAAAATTGAACTTATTAGGCGTGATGCGCCAGCGCGGGATTACGAATGCTGCCAAATACCTGGTGAAAAATGGCTTTTCGTATCATCGAGTCAATCGTTTGTTGCGGCACGAGCAGGATAGCATTTCATACAAGAACCTGGAGCGACTGTGTTTGCTGTTGAATTGCACACCCGATGATTTATTTGTTTGGCAAAAGCCCAATGATCTGAAAGTAGCGGAGGATCACCCCTTGCAAAAGCTGCTCGCCAAAGCGGAAGACGTGAATGTATTGCAAAAATTGCAGGAACTGCCGATGGAAAAATTGGAACAACTGAAGCAGTTTATGAAAGATTTGTAAGAGGAGTGGGCATCACAAGCTTTCAAATACTTGTTCTTACTAAAAAATCTGCCATATTTATGATTTGGGTATCTTCAATCTGCTTTAAATCTAACAAATCTGGGTCTCCGGTCACTAAATAATCTGCACGACTATCTATGGCAAGCGCTAAAAGATAATTGTCTTTTACGTCCCTACTTTTTTCAACCGAGGTCGTAATATCTACTTTGGCAAGTTTTGTTATGACCAATCGAATGAATCTTTCAATTTGATTTGGGGCAATAATTTTATTAAATTTTTCTCGATGAATAACGCGGTTATATTCTTCCAAAAGCTCATAAGCGTAAATAATAATCAGCTTTTCATTTTTCAATAATTCATAAAGTTTTCTTCTGGACTTTCGGTTGATAGTAGCGCTCACATACCAATTGGTGTCCAAAATAAGCTTAGTTTTCTGTCTTTTTGCCATAGCGTACTGCCCTTATTTCTTCCATAACTTCTTCCTCCGAAATTTCTACATTCGGTAGTTCTGCATCCAGTAATTCCCATTGTTGATCGAAGGTAAGCGCATTTATTTTTTCGGCAATACTCAATTGCTCTGACTTGGAAAATTGCTTAAATAATTCTACATATTCTAAAGTACTTAATTTACCAGTTGTACCCATTTTACAAAGTTTTTTCAAATTTACAATAAATTCGCTACTAAATCAATTCCACATTTCCCCCAAATTTTCCTTTGAAACCCTTACCTTAGCGTTCCCGCCAAATTGAACCAACCTGTTTTCTAATAAATTCAAATTGTAAAGAAGTCCGATGTTCTTAGTCCGGCATCTGGCATCTATAAATCTGACATCTCAAAAATTATGACCGCTTCCGTCCATCGCTTCAAAAAAATCATGGTTGCCAATCGTGGCGAAATTGCCATTCGTGTTTTGCGCGCCGCATCAGAACTTCGCTTGCGCACCGTCGCTATTTTTACTTACGAAGATCGTTATTCTTTGCATCGCTACAAAGCGGACGAGGCTTATCAAATTGGTAAAGACGATGATCCGCTCAAGCCTTATTTGGATATTGAAGAAATCTTGCGCGTAGCCAAGCAAAATGAGGTGGAAGCGATACACCCCGGCTATGGTTTTCTGAGTGAGAATGTGCATTTCGCTCGGCGCTGCCGCGAAGAGGGCATTATTTTTATTGGCCCGACGCCAGAGACGATGGAACGCTTGGGCGATAAGGTGGCAGCGAAGACTTTGGCGAGAGCATTGAATGTACCTTTGATCGAAGATAGCCAGGAGTCCTTGACAAATGAAGCTATTGCATTAAAAGAAGCGAAACGTATTGGTTTTCCGGTCATTATCAAAGCAGCAGCAGGTGGCGGCGGTCGCGGTATGCGCGTGGTGCGCGACGAAAAGCAATTGATCACAGAATATCTGGAAGCGAAAGGTGAAGCCAAGACCGCATTTGGAGATGATACGGTTTTTTTGGAGAAATTTATCGAAAATCCCAAGCACATCGAGGTGCAAATCCTCGGCGATAAGTATGGCAAGATCGTGCATTTGTACGAGCGAGATTGTTCGGTGCAGCGCCGTTTTCAAAAAGTCGTAGAGATCGCGCCAGCAGTGACCTTGAGCCAGGAAACAAAAGATAAATTGTACGAATATGCTTTGCAATTGGCCAGAGCAGTCGATTATAGTCACGCCGGTACGGTGGAGTTTCTGGTAGATGCGGATGAAAATATCTATTTTATTGAAGTGAATCCTCGGATTCAGGTAGAACATACTGTAACAGAGGAAGTTACGGGCATTGATTTGGTGCGTTCGCAGATTTTGATCGCGATGGGCTATCCTTTGGAGCACCCAACTATTTTCATTCGAAGCCAGGAAGATGTAGAAATACACGGCTACGCCATTCAATGTCGTATCACGACAGAAGATCCGTTCAACGACTTCAAGCCGGATTATGGAATGCTGATTGCTTATCGCAGCGCAAGCGGCATGGGCATTCGATTGGATGCAGGTAGTGCATTTCCGGGGGCAAAGATTTCTCCCTTTTTCGATAGTATGCTGGTGAAGGTGACGGCTTGGGGGCGCACGCTCGAAGGTGCTTCACAGCGATTGCACCGCGCTTTACGCGAATTTCGAATCCGTGGGGTCAAGACAAATATTGGCTTTTTGTTGAATTTGTTGAATAATGAGACTTTTTACAAAGGCAAGGCGACGGTCAATTTTATTAAAGAAAATCCACAATTGCTCACGCCGCCCGACTGGCAGGACAGAGGCACCAAAACCTTGCGCTATCTCGCGGAAGTCATTGTCAACGGCAATGCGGACGTGGCTTTCACCGATGATCGGGTTGTTTTTTTGAAGCCTGTTGTTCCTGAATTTGATGCTTATGCCGATTATCCGAAAGGGACGAAAAATAAACTAGAAGACCTTAAACGGGAGGGCTTTGTAAAATGGCTGCGCCAGGAAAAAGCGATTCAATATACGGATACAACCTTCCGCGATGCCCATCAATCCTTGCTGGCTACGCGGGTGCGCATGTATGATATGCTTACTGTTGCTGAAAGTTTTGCTAAAAATCACGCCAGCGATGTATTCTCGATGGAAATGTGGGGCGGCGCGACTTTTGATGTGGCGCTGCGCTTTTTGAAAGAAGATCCCTGGCGACGCCTGGAAGATTTGCGAAAAGCGATCCCGAATATTTTATTTCAAATGCTGCTAAGAGGCTCTAATGCAGTGGGTTATACGGCGTATCCCGATAATTTGATTGAGAAATTTATCGTTCAAGCTGCCACAACCGGGATTGATTTATTCCGAATTTTTGATTCCTTGAACTGGATCGAAGCAATGAAAACCAGCATTCGCACGGTTATCAAAGAAACCGATGCCATCGCTGAGGCTTGTATTTGCTATACGGGGGATATTTTGGATCCGAATCGCACGAAATTTAATTTGCAATATTACCTTGACCTCGCCCGCAGGCTCGAAGATGAAGGCGCACATATCATTGCCATCAAGGATATGGCAGGTTTATTAAAGCCTTACGCGGCGGAATTACTGATTTCAGAACTCAGGAAAGTCATCAGTGCGCCAATTCATTTGCATACGCACGATACTTCTTCCATTCAAGCGGCGACTTATCTGAAAGCGATTGAAGCGGGCGTGGACGTGATTGACGTGGCGATTGCTTCGATGTCGGGTTTGACTTCGCAGCCCAATTTCAACTCCATCGTGGCGATGATGAAAGGGCAGGAACGGGAACAGCCAGTGAACCTCGAATCGCTGAATGCTTTTTCGGCGTATTGGGAAGCGGTGCGGCGTTATTATTATCCTTTTGAAAGCGAATTGCGGGCGGGTACGGCAGATGTGTATGAACACGAAATTCCCGGCGGGCAGTATTCCAATCTGCGGCCGCAAGCGCGTGGCTTGGGCTTGGAAGATCAATTTGAACTGATCAAAAAGAATTATAAAGCTGCCAACGAACTCTTTGGCGATATTGTAAAAGTGACGCCTTCTTCAAAGGTAGTGGGCGACTTGGCGATGTTTATGACCGCTAATGGCTTGACGAAAGAAGATATTTTGCAACGAGGGCAATCCTTGGCTTTTCCCGACAGTGTAAAATCCTTGATGCGCGGTGATTTGGGCCAAATCGAAGGTGGCTTTCCACCTGATATTCAGAAGATTGTATTAAAAGATGAAAAACCTTACACCGAGCGCCCCGAAGCGCATTTGATGCCGATTGATTTTGATAATGAAATAGACGTTTTTAAAAATAAATTCGGTAAAGATTTGAATGTCAACGACTTCCTGTCGTACAAATTATACCCGAAAGTCTATGAAGATTTTCATCAACATTTTGATACCTATGGCGAAGTTCGGAACCTGCCGACACGCGCCTTTTTCTACGGGTTGGATTATAACGAAGAAATTCTGGTGACAATCGGACAGGGTAAAACGGTGATTATCAAATATTTGAACAAAACCGAACCCGATGAATTGGGGATGCGCCTCGTATTTTTTGAACTGAATGGTCAGATGCGTTCGGTACCTGTGCGCGATCGCAAACTCAAGATTGAAGCGGTGCTTCATAAAAAAGCAGAACGCTCGAATGAAGTCGGCGCGCCTTTGCAAGGGAATTTATCTCGGATTTTGGTGAAAGAAGGTGAGCAAATCCCTGAGAATGCGCCATTGTTCATCATCGAAGCGATGAAAATGGAGAGTACCATCACCTCACCGCAAGCTGGTACGGTGAAAAAAATTCATTTGAAAGAGAAAACCCTGGTGGAACAAGGCGATTTGGTAGTGGAAATGGAATAAAAATATTATTTACCCAGCGTCACCACAATCCCATCCGCTACGTAAGAAGTACGCAAGCGTTGTAAATAGCTCGTCGCATCGGCACGGCTACTGAAAGACCCAATCACCACGCGATACAAGAGCGTACCGTTGGAGCCGTAGCTTTCTTTTACATAAGTATTATTTACGCCAGCATTGCGCATATTTTCTACCAAACGTTCGGCATTATCATATACCGTGTAAGAGCCAATTTGAATACCGTAACCGCTACTGAGCGCAGTAGTGGCGCTGGTGCTGCGAGTTTGTGTATCGTAGGAAGGAGGTGTGGTAGTTGCGTAAGGATCTTTTACCGTTAGATTATTCCAGGTAGGTTTATTACTTGTATTATTTGGATTTGTAGTGTTATTATTATTTTTATAATAATCATTATATAAACCTTTCACTGTTAATTGAGGATTATTCTGGGGTGCATCATAATTACTCAAACCGGGTTGTGTACTTTGCTCGCTTGCCGTCTTTGCAGGATTCAGATTAGAATAGCCTGCGACTTCTACTTTTACCCAAGCTTTACCTAATTTAATCAAATCCAAGTCCAATGCTGCCGCCCAGGAGAGGTCAATAATTACATTACCATCAAAAGTACCCCGATCATTTACTCGGACGGTCACGGTTTTATTATTATCCAAACGAGTTACCTTTAATAAAGTGCCTTTCGGATGATATTTATGGGAACAGGTGAGTTCATATTTATTATAAATTTCGCCTAAGGCCGTAGATTGACCATTTAAATAATCGGCATAATACATGGCAACACCAGTCTCTTCCTGGCTTGTAGAACTATAATTTTGCGCAATATTAAAGCTGATCGCAATTGTCAATTGAAAGAAAACCAGGCTAATACGTAAAGCTATCTTTTTCATAATGTGGGATTATCATTGATTAATATTACAATCTAAGACTTTTTCTTTAATTGAAACGATAAAAGCCTGAAAAAGTAACAGTCAGCTCTGATTGCCAATCGGAGCTACTTCTCAAACAACGAATCCACGAACGCCCTTTTATTAAATACTTGCAATTGCTCAATCCCTTCGCCCACGCCGATATACTTGATCGGAACTTTGAATTGATCGGAAATACCAATAGCCACGCCGCCTTTGGCCGTGCCATCGAGTTTGGTGAGGGCTAAAGCTGAAACCTCAGTAGCCTCTGTGAAATGCTTCGCCTGCTCAATTGCATTCTGACCGGTAGTAGCATCCAAAACAAGGATTACTTCATGTGGCGCGCCTTCCAGGCGTTTGCTGATGGAGCGACGGATTTTAGTCAACTCGTTCATCAAATTGATCTTCGTATGCAGGCGGCCTGCAGTATCAATAATAGCAACATCGTAGCCTTCGGTCACGGCTTTATTGGTCGTTTCGTAAGCAACTGCTGCCGGATCAGCATTCATGCCTTTGCTAAAAAAATCACAGCCTACACGTTCCGACCAGATTTTGAGCTGATCCACCGCCGCTGCGCGGAAGGTATCACCTGCGCCGAGGAGTACTTTTTTGCCTTGCTTTTTGAATTGGTGTGCCAACTTGCCAATCGTCGTCGTTTTGCCTACACCATTGACGCCTACCACCATGATAATAGCTGGTTTGCTATTAGCGGGAGGAGCATAATCTTCAATATCCTGGGTATTATTTTCGGCTAAAAGTTGTACGATTTCGTCGCGTAGTATCTCGTTCAATTCACTGGTACCGAGATATTTATCTTTAGCAACGCGCGCTTCGATACGCTCAATAATTTTGATTGTTGTATTCAAACCCACGTCGGAAGAAATGAGAATAGCTTCCAGTTCGTCGAGTACCTCTTCGTCAACAGTGGATTTACCGGCAATCGCTTTCGACAATTTACCAAAAAAACTGCTTTTGGTTTTTTCCAAACCTTTATCGAGGTCTTCTTTTTTTTCCTGATTGAAAAATTTGGAGAAAAAGCTCATATTATTTGATTTTGGATGCTGTTTTATGGCTACTTCTTTCTGGATGATAGTAACCAGAGACCAGTAACAAGAACCCAGAAACCAGCATAAAACAAAGAGGCTTTCCTGCGCGCTGAGAAAAGCCTCTTTGATGTGAAGATGCTGAAAATGAATTATTTAGCGTCAGTGAAAAAGTCTTTCACTTTGTCTTTGTGTACAATCATCTCTTTATAAGTGTACTTGCCGGTCTTAGGATCTTTGATCGGCTTAATAACCTTCACGTGTTCTTTACCAGAACCTGCGTTCTGTGCACGCTGAGCAACCCTTGCGTTCTTTGATACCTTTGCCATTGTAATTTTATTTTTGTCAGTTTACTGAATTCAAAACATTAAACACCAACGCGTATGCAAAAGTTCGCTTACTTAATTTCACGGTGTACCGTCACGCGCTTCAGTATCGGATTGAATTTTTTCAACTCCAAGCGATCCGGCGTATTTTTGCGATTTTTCTGCGTGATATAACGCGAAGTACCAGGAAGCCCAGAATTCTTATGCTCTGTGCATTCCAAAATAATCTGAAGGCGATTGCCTTTGCTCTTCTTAGCCATTTTTCAAGAAATTATTAAATGTTCTTAATTTCGACGCCGGTATAAGTACCTTTTTGCTTCGCCTTTTGAATATAATCGTAAATACCCAACTTATTGATTGTGCGCAACGCATTGGAAGACACACGCAGCGTCACCCATTCTCCCGTTTCCGGAATAAAAAAGCGCTTAGTATGCAAATTAGGCAAAAAGCGACGTCTGGTTTTGCGATTCGAATGCGAAACTTTATTTCCCGAAATCGGGCGCTTTCCCGTCAATTGACAAATTCTCGACATGATTTTTTTGATTGCGATTGAAATTGACAAGCAATTTGCAACCTTAAACTTAAAACGATTCAACTTTCGTAGTGACTCTGTAAGGATTCGAACCTTAAACCTTCTGATCCGTAGTCAGATGCTCTATCCAATTGAGCTACAGAGCCTTAAAACTCGATAAAAAATGCCTTTATCAAATTGCGGTTGCAAAGATAATGCTTTGAATATTCAAACAAAAGTATTTTTCAAAAAATAGTTCAAAAAAATCGGACTTTCTCCATTCACGGCCTACCAAATTTCTCGCACGCCCTAACTGAGGCTCTCGCAGCGGACTCTGTGTAGAGGGCGCTATCGTATGCCAAAGATGAAGTGCGCTTTAAATAGCCGAGTCCCTGCGGAGACTCGGCGGGGACGGAATAATTTTTTAAAAAAGCAGATTTGGAAAACTTTAAAGCTTTACTTTATAAGCCTATGCGGGCGCTTCTAAATAAAAAATAGCCCTCAACGGCCAAAAATGTACAACCAACGAGCGAAATGTTGCGGGCTACAAGCGACCTGTTGCCCCCAACGAGCAAAAGTATGCGGGCTAATTTTCAAAGTGGGAAGGCGCTCCGTGAAAAACAGCCCTCCTGGAGCAAAAAATAGCCCCCCTTTTTTCGTATCGGGAAGGCTCTCACCGAAAAATAGCCCTCCTGGAGCAAAAGTTGGCGGGCTATTTTTCAAAGTGGGAAGGCTCTCACCGAAAAATAGCCTTCCTGGAACAAAAATTAGCCGGCTATTTTCTCAAGCGGGAAGGCTCAGAACAAAAAATAGCCCTCCCGGAGCAAAAGTCTGCGGGCTATTTTTCAAAATGGGAAGGCTATTTGCCAAAAAAGCCCGCGCAAAACGAAAGTAGGAAGACTAATTTCTATTGGTGAAAGGCTGCTGGAAGGCTGATGAATACTGCATGGTACGGTCGCAGACCAGCGAATAGAAGCACCGAATGCAATCTCCGAAAAAATTGGAGCAGGCGCGGCGGCAGCGTACTTTATTTTTTAATGGTGAAACAGACCAGCGCGAGCAAGGGGAGATTGAGAAAGTATGTGAATATCTTAAATTCTATGCTGGTGAAATTGAAGATAAAAGCTTACTATACGCTGGCGCTGGTTTGCAACCAGTGTCATAAATGTCGAGTCTTATAATTTTTTTCAAGAATAGCTGAAAAGGTTTATTTTTGTAGCATGAGTGCACAACCGGCTATATTTTCCAAAATTAAAAAGATCGTGGCGGCCACTGAGCCTACGGCGGAGGTGATCGTATTTGGTTCCTACGCGCGTGGCGAGCAGCGCAGCGATTCGGATATTGATGTACTTATTTTGGTGGACAAATCTGAGCTTACCTTAGAAGAAGAAAAGTGTATTAAATACCCATTGTACGATCTGGAGTTTGAGACAGGACAGATTATCAGTCCTCTAGTGCTGACCAAAGAAGATTGGGAGAAGCGGCATGCGGTGACGCCATTATACGAAAATATTCAGCAAGAAGGGATTGCGTTATGAAGGAACATACCCGCGAGGATTTGATACATTACCGCATCGAACGCGCCAGGGAAACTTTGGAGGAAGTGGAGACGCTTATCGAATTGCGGTTTTGGAATACAGCAGTAAACCGGCTATATTATGCTTGCTTTTACGCAGTCAGTGCGCTCTTGCTTCAAGAAAACATCAAAGCGCAAACCCACGCCGGGGTGCGGCAAATGTTAGGACTTCATTTTATTCAAACCAATAAACTTTCCAGAGATTTAGGCAGATTTTATTCTGATTTGTATGATAAGCGCCAAACAGGCGACTACGATGATTTTGTGGAATTTGATGAAGCGACGGTGTTAGATTTATTACAATCTGCAAGGGAATTTGTGACGGCGGTTAAATCGCTTATAGCAATGTAAGAACCGCAAAACCGCAAAATATTAAATGTAAAATGTAAAGGTTAGCCAGCGCTAACTAATTCGACTCCAAATTTTTGCCTGCTTTTTATCGGTATCGAGATATTGCTTCAGCGGTTGGTGTTCCGCTCGTTGTAGGGCAGGGTCATCGTCGAGGATGCGGGTGGCCACTTCGCGGGCGGCTTGGAGGATGCGTCCGGCTGCGGCGAGGTCGGCGAGGCGTATATTACTCGCCTTCGGATGCTACTATTTTTTGATAAAAACTTTCTTGTATCCAAAAACCACTGCTTCTCAACTCATCCAGTATGGGCTTAATGGCTTCAATATGCCCAGCTTTTTTCAACCGAGTAATGATGCCAATGAGACCGACGGTGGCAATGCCTAGTTCATTCGCTTTCAAACGACCGCGTTTTTCATCAATGAGTAACAAATCTGCCCCGATTTCTTGAGCCAGTGCAATTGCCTCGCTTTCTCCGAGGTCCAGTATCTCAGAAAGCTTGAAAATTAATGCCTGATTTGTTGCGTGCTTCACCTGAATCCAGTCGGCATTTTTAATGACAGCAATGTCATAACCAAAGGTTTCCAGTGCGGTTAGTTCCTCGAAAACTGCATTTGGCAGAATGATTTCGTGGAATAACAGTTGTAGCAAATCCAACTTGCCGATGCGATATAAGCTGCTGATAGCGGTGGTATCTGATACAACAATCATTAGGGATGGAGCGATTCCAAGGTTTTCAGGTCATTTTGATAATCTTCCCAATCGTAGTGCATGGCAACTTGGTGCTTCGCCAATAATTCCTGGAACGCCAATACATTTAGACCCGAAAAACGCCGCGCTTGCCCAAAGGTGAGGATGTTTTTTTCAAATAACAATAGTGCCAGCCGAATACGGAATTCCGCTTCGCTTAGGTTGGTTTGTTGAATAATTTGGTCAGAAATTACAATTGCCATGTTGAAAATATTTCTTGTATAACCTCTAAAGTAGGCATTTTGGTTTCTTTTTGCAAGCTTTTCCTTGACTTTTAATCGAAACCTACCTACACCATCCGCGAAGACAAGGGAAATTGAAGGAACTGCCGTAAACCAAGCGGTGGGAGACCAGCAAATAGAAACCACCGGATGCAATCTCCGACTCCATCGGAGCAGGCACGGCAGTAGCATGTGTTGTTTTATAATTTGTGAAAAGTTGAGACAGTTTAGCGCGAGCATGGAATACCCTACTCCAAGTCTTTCAGCTTCTCCGGATTTTGTTTTGAGTGAAAAAAATCCAATACTCGTACTTCGTCTTTAGGTTCAAAAATACGGAAAATTACTTTGTATGACCATTTTTTAGCAAAGCGGTAGGGCGGGTCTTTGTCTTCGGCACCGGGCAGAACGGGGTGGCTTTCAGGCATTTTCTCCAAGGCTTTGGTGGTTTGAAGCAAGCCGTTGCGCACCTTTCGGGCAGTTTCTGGCGAGGCGTTTTCCGTAAGGTAATCCGAAATATCTTTCATCCCTTAGCGCGTCAATCGGGAGATAATGATTTTGTAAAGCTTATTTACCATTGTTCCGCTTCTTGCATCAATTCTTCAATGGTCAGGTATTCACCCTGCTCAATTTGGGCTTCGCTGGCTTCCAGGTCTGCCAATGATTGCTGTTGCGTAATCGGCTCATTATTCGAGCGGTAACCGACTACCGCTTCACTATGCTGCAAGTACGTATTAAACATGGAATGGACTGCCCGTAAAAAGGTTTCATCCTTTACGGCGTCTAAGTATTTGTGAAGCTCTGTTTTTAGCTGTGTTGCGCTCATCGGCATTTTTTTGGTGCAAGTAATGCTAAAGATAACGATTGGCTTGCAAAATTGGTTCCTTCGGGCGTTCTTTTTTGGTAAAATGCTGTCGCCGCAGGCAAGACCTGGAGCAATTGAAAGAACTGCCGTAAAGCAATGGTCGAAGACGAGAGAATAGAAACCACCGGATGCAATCCGGCGGCAGCGTACTTTATTTTTTAATGGTGGAACAGACCAGCGCGAGCAAGGGGAACGAGAATATATATTTAGAAAATTAATGTTAATATTGAAATTGCCCAAGCTATAATTAAGAATAATGAAATTAATCTATTGCTTAGATTATAAGTCCATGGCAAGGGAAAAGGAAAGTTATCCCTTACAATTCCTTTCAAGATATTGCGAACGATAAAAACTGTAACTCCAATCACAATAACGTCATCAATTATTATCCAGAAAGGATCAAACACTACATATAGAAATCCCGCAATAGAGGTTCCGATTGCTTTCGTATATCCACCTGCATTAGCAATTAGCAGAGCTATCCTCGCAGAAAGTGCATTAGAAAAACCACTTGAATTTGAAAGAAATGACCAAAAAACAAATATAAATGGAACACTTATGGTTAGTGTCCATTGAATAAAGTGAAAATCCATATTTCGATGTTTTTCAAATTTACTATATAATAATTCAATATAGAAAACTTTTAAATAGCGACTAAATAGTATTTTTTAACTCTCGATAAACTTCAATAACTGCTTGATAATTGGATGTTAATGGGTTAGCAAAATATTCCTTTGTGCCTTCACTTTCCACTATTTGCTTAATCTCTAGCTTTCTTTGTTTAATAAAACGATCTTTATTGATTCTATTAGAAAGATAGTAATCACATAATATTTCATATTGATTCAATAAATTTTCTACAGTTGCTTTGAAAATTTGTTCTCTCTCCTTACTATCTCCTTTAGGAAAATCCTTTTTAAATTGTGATAATTCTTTTGCAACTTCATAAAGCTTATATCTTGCCTGGTTCATTTCGGTATTT
>JANRME010000332.1:0-10185 GCA_033761835.1 Saprospiraceae bacterium | reverse complement strand
GCTCGGGCGAAGCGGTCTTACCAGTACCAATGGCCCAAACTGGTTCGTAGGCAATCACTATTTTTTCGAATTCTTCTGGCGGCAAATGAAACAGCGCGTTTTTGATTTGATTTTCAACCAATTCTAAATGCTGATTGGCTTCGCGTACTTCTAATTTCTCCCCACAACAAAAAATCGGCGTCATGCCCTTTTCCAAAACTATATTTATTTTCTTTGCCAACAGGGCATCCGATTCTTCAAAATATTCTCGGCGCTCAGAATGCCCGATGATCACATAATCCACGCCAACCGATTTCAACATCCCTGCCGATACTTCACCTGTATAAGCTCCACTTTCTTCTTGATGACAATTTTGCGCACCTAATTTTAAAGTAGAAACGCCCTTTATAATATTACTAATACTATTTAAGTGAATAAATGGCGTTGCCAATACTATGATCACTTGCGAAGGCTGCAAACGCTCAACAATGTCTTTCGCCAAGTCCCGTCCTTCCTCATAATTTTTATTCATTTTCCAATTACCGGCAACGATGAATTGTCTTTTTTTCATAATTGTTTAAAAGTTTATCATTTGAAGTTTTAATAATAGAAGATTATTATGTTTTTTATCATTATAAAATTAACCTCCTCAACTCACTAACCTTCTCAACTTAAAAATTACCTATTCCCCCATCACCCTATTTTCCTTTCTTTTCTCCTTCGCCAATTCCGAATATTGCACATTTTTTTCAATTACATGACCCGGTCGAGTCCATTTTTTGCTCCTATTTTCTTGATATTCAACGACTTCTTTTATTTCCGGCTTTGGTGCTTCTGCAAAAGGTTTCTTTGGCTTTAATCCTAACAAATCAAACATTTCTAAATCTTCAAAAATATCAGGATTCGGCGTAGTCAATAATTTATCGCCAGCAAAAATAGAGCCCGCGCCTGCCATAAAACACAAGGCTTGGCCCTCGGTACTCATATTGGTACGGCCAGCAGACAAGCGTATCACCGATTTTGGCATTACAATGCGCGCCGTTGCTACCATTCGAATCATTTCCCAGATCGAAACAGGCTCCTGATCTTCCATTGGCGTGCCTTCCACCGCGACCAAAGCGTTGATCGGAACAGACTCGGGCTGCGGATTTAATCTTGACAAAGTCAATAACATTTTACAGCGATCTTCCACCGCTTCGCCCATGCCAATGATGCCGCCGGAACAAACGGTCATGCCCGTCTTGCGCACATTCTCCAGCGTTTTTAAACGATCATCATAACTCCGGGTAGATATAATTTCTGTATAATAATCTTCTGAAGTGTCCAAATTATGATTATAAGCATACACCCCAGCATCTGCAAGGCGTTTGGCTTGTGATTCGCTCACCATACCCAGCGTGCAGCACACTTCCATGTCCAATTCATTCACCGTTTTTACGAGTTCAATTACATGATCGAATTCATCATCATCACGCACATTACGCCAGGCAGCCCCCATGCACAAGCGCGATGAACCAAAGGTTTTGGCGCGTTTGGCGGCCTCCCTCACCACTTCTTTCGACAATAAATCATTCGTTTCAATATTCGTAAAATACCGCGCCGCCTGCGGGCAATAGGCACAATCCTCTGGGCAGCCACCGGTTTTAATCGATAATAAAGTGCTAATTTGAACTTCTTGCGGATTATGATATTCCCGATGTATCGTTGCCGCTTGATAAACCAATTCTAAAAGTGGCGTATTATAAATAGCTAAAATTTTTTCTAATGTCCACTCATTTTTATTTTCAATCATGATATTTTTATTCATTATTAGTAATAATTCATCTTTCAAATAATAATTAACTCGCTTTTTTCCTTCTCCGACTATAAATAAATTCAACGCCCACACCCAACAAAACTGCCACTCCCATCAAGGCCAAATGCCAGTACCAGGCCAATGGCGCACGCTCGGTTTCAATAAAGATAGCTCGTTCAGGAATTTGATATTTGGCAGGCAATTCTTTTAATTTATTCTTGGATTTCGGCATTTTATTTACAATGCCCCGAATGGTTTTCTGACCGGGAGTAACGCAATCGCCGCGCTGCACGCAATTTGGATCGAAGCCTTGCGTCCAAACAATCACCGAAGTGCGCACCGAATCTCCATTTTGCCATTCCTGGTAGCGCTCCCGACTCATAGCAGGATATTGTACCACGCCTTTACGTTCGCCCTGGCGCGGAGGTGCGTGTCGGAAATCGCCAGGTACCCAAACGCCTGTAATTTCTACAAAATCGGAGTCACCGACACCTTTTTGTTCGATCTGTTCCATAGTGAATTTTCGCAGTTTATGCGTGCCTGTAAAGCTGGAAATAACACTATTGCAACTATTGACAAACAAAACGACAGAGCCTAAGACAATTATTAATCGGTATAACATTTTAATCAAACTTTATATAATATATAATAAACTATAGGATTTAGATTTACACAACGTAAAAGTCCGTCAATTAACGTATCGTCTAAAGTCCCATTATTACAAATCGGGAGCAAGATAAGGTATTTCGATTATTTCCTAAGGAATAAAGAGCGCTTCTTCGATTACGCTATATATCTTATTCAATTGCTCCTCTCTAATGCAATACGGTGGCAAAATATAAATCACATTCCCCAAAGGCCGCAGCAATACGCCTCGTTCGATAAAAAAAGCATAAAACTGATCACGCAGATTATTAAAATAAGAAGTTCCTTCGGAGGTTTTGAATTCTATTGCCAAAATCGTTCCGGTTTGACGTATTTCGATTATTTTTGGATGCCTTGCAAGTTTTTCTTTAAAACCTTGATGTTGTTGAATAATTTCATGTATATCTTGCTGACAATCTTCTTGTTCTAACAAATCCAGACTTGCCAACGCTGCTGCACAACCCAAAGGATTCGCCGTATAAGAATGCCCATGAAAAAGCGCTTTGTATTTATCATCCGACCAAAAAGCATCGAAAATAGCTTGTGTACAAGTAGTAACGCTCATCGGCAGAAAGCCTCCTGTCAAACCTTTGGATAAGCAAAAAATATCAGGTTTCTCATGTAAATAATGAGAAGCAAAAAGCTTACCCGTGCGTCCGAAGCCCGTCATCACTTCATCTGCAATGCAAATAACACCTTGATAATGAGCCATTTTAATCAATTGATCAAGCATCTCAGGCGCGTACATGAGCATACCGCCTGCCCCCATTACCAATGGTTCAAAAATAAAAGCGCAAACTTCATTTTCGCCTAAAATCTTATTCATTGCCTGCAAACTGGCTTCCTCTTGTCCTGGCAGCGGCGGCGGAATATGTTTTACTTGAAATAAATAATCTTGAAAAGCAATATTGAAAGACAAATCGCCACTCGCCGACATCGCGCCGAAGGTATCACCATGATATCCGTGTTCAAATGCAATAATCGTTTTCTTTATAATTCCTTGATTATGAAAAAATTGAATCGCTATTTTCAATGCAACTTCTACCGCAGTAGAGCCATTATCCGAATAGAAAACCTTTGCCTGATTAGAAGGTAAAATTTGTAGCAAGCGCTCCGCCAATTCCACCGCTGGAGGATGCGTAAAACCTGCAAAAATTACTTGCTCCAAAGTCCGCGCCTGTGTTGCGATTCGCTCAGCAATATAAGGATGCCCATGCCCATGCAGATTCACCCACCAGGAGGATACCGCGTCGATATAGGTTTTGCCGTCTTCCGCAATTAATAAAGCGCCTTCTCCACGCACGATAGGCAGTGGTGGCGCGGCAGTTTTCATTTGTGTGTAAGGATGCCAAATATAGCGGGCGTCTTTCTCTATCGAAGTCAAATGATCCACAAGTATTTAATTTTCAAATGATTTATTTAAAATTTTAGATTGTCTATGCAAAATTTTACCCCTCATAACGTAAAATTTTAGGTTACCTATGCAAAATTTTACCCCTTATAACGTAAAATTTTAGATTGCCTATGCAAAATTTTACCCCTCATAACGTAAAGTTTTAGGTTACCTATGCAAAATTTTACCCCTCATAACGTAAAATTTTATACTTTAAAGGTAAATACTTGCCTGAATCGTGCAAGATTAGCCCGCGCAAAAGTAGAAATTTTATTAAGAGGATCACCTCAATCGTCGGCCAGCGGATGAACGTTCTGCTGACAATCATTGATCTTTACGCTTTTCTATCATCTTAAAAAAACAGCATACCAATGAAACTTAAAATCGCCTTATTCTTAATGATTTGTTTATCAATAGCTTATTCAGGAATTGCGCAATTACCAGAAAAACCAGAGGACGTATCGCCGCTTTTGATTGGTGAAACCATTCCAAACGAACAGGTGACAACATCGGATGGAAAAACGGTTGCTTTTCACGATTTAATCAAGGAAAAACCGACCGTTTTGATTTTTTATCGCGGCGGCTGGTGTCCTTATTGCAATACGCATTTAGCCGAAATCGGGCAGGCAGAAGCAGAAATTTTGCAATTAGGCTATCAAATCATCGCCGTCAGCCCGGATGATGTGAAACACTTGCAAGCCACGGACGAGAAAAATAAAGTTAATTATCAATTGGTCTCTGATGGTAAAGGCTTATTGGCAACTGCGACAGGCATTGCCTTCAAAGCACCGGACCGCTACGGTAAAATGCTCGCAGAATATTCCGATAGCGCTAATCCTGGCTACTTGCCTGTGCCAACCCTAATGGTACTCAATACAAAAGGTGAAATTTTATTTGAATACATTCGTCCAGAGTACAAGTCTCGCATTTCCAGTGACTTATTGATAGCTGTGTTGAAAAACTTAGATACTAAGTCATAAAAAATGAGCCGCACGAGCGTAATTTGTAAGTGCGGCTCAATCATTTCTTTTGATTTAATTGCCTTATTAACATTTTATTCTATTTAGTTTTTTTGTTTAACTAAAATTTAACCTGTTTAACATTTCTATCTTCATAAAATTAACAAAAAAATATTACATCTTCGGTTTATAAAAACTTATTTCCTAAACCCTCTAAATGGTAAAGCAATGAACCGAATTATTACAATCTGCTGCATTTTTTTATCTTTTGTTACTTTCGCACAAAGCAATTTTGTAGATGCCAGTATCACCAAACTAAACGGTGAAACCATTGCTGGAAAAATTGATTACCGAGAATGGCTTATTACGCCTAATGAAATTAAGTTTCAACCTGCTGCAACGCCTGCTATTATTGAAACTTATACACCAACTGATCTTTCAGGATTTAAAATTCATTATAATAATGAAGAATATAAAAGAGCCATCGTTGGTATCAATAATGAACCAACCTCAGGAGATGGGGAATTAACAAGAATAGAGTCCCTCGAAGAATTACAAAAACCTTTAAAATTGGACGTTGACACTGTATTTTTATTAATTTTAGTAAAAGGGCGTGTCAATCTTTATACTTTATATGATGAGCAAAAACAACATTATTTTATTCAGAAAAGTAATGGAAGAATCGAGGAACTCATATATCGAGTGGTGCTGGTAAAGAATTTTCCGCAAAGCGGTGCGGTCAGTATTGCCGGGTCGGAAGCTTTTTTACCTGGTTCCAGTTATTCTGGATTGGTATTTGAAGATTATAAACGGCAATTAGTGGAAGCCATGCCCGATTGTCCTAATATTCAAACAAGTATAAATAAAGTAGGCTATTCTTATAATTTAAAAAGTGTTGTAGAGGAATATAATAAATGCGTCGGCGCATTAATTTATGTAAAGCCTAAAGATAAAGCCAAAAGCTTTATTTATGCTTATGCTGGGGCAGCAAAGCCATTCTTTACATTTCAGGATGCCAATCTTGATAACGCGCAGTATTTATCCTCCAGCCTGACGCCTTCGTTTGGCTTGGGTTTTGATATCGGTATTATTCGTTCTTTAAATAAAATTAGTTTAGGGTTGGAAGCTAATTATATTGCTGCAAAAGCCAACGCCAGTACGCGCTATGAGCCATTCGATGGGATGGTAAAAATTAGCGATTATAATTTTGATGTACAGGGTATTCGATTTAATATGCTGTTAAAATATGTCTTTTTTAATAAAACATTATATCCGTATATCAAAGCTGGTATAGGTGGCTCTTCATATTTTCAAGCCGATTATGTAAAAACAGTAAGGCTGGAAGCCTCCCCATTTACAAGCACTTCTACTCAAAAAGAACTCATACAATCCGAATTGCATGGTGTCCTTGGCATTGGATTAACAGTAAATAACTTTTTCCTGGAAAGCCGTTATGAATTGAGTAATGATATTAATCGCTTTACTAATGAAGATTTAAAAATGAAGCGTTTGTCATTGCTGGCGGGCTATTCACTGCCGTTTAATAAATAAAAAATGTTGCTGTAACGCGCAAAGATTTGCTAAATTTTAAAATTTAGCAAATCTTTGTTGTCATGAAAAACATCCACCTTGCTCCCGTCACGCTGCCCGATTTTGGCATGCCGACTACAGAACCAAGCGTTTCCGCTCATACTTATTTAGCTCGACTTGACAAGCTTCGGAAAATCATGCAAATACAAGATTTACAAGCAGTTATCGTGTATGCCGACCGCGAGCACACTGCGAATCTGACGTACCTCTGCGGCTATGATCCGCGTTTTGAAGAGGCATTGTTGATTGTCACACAACAAGATATTCCGGCTTTGCTGGTTAGCAATGAAGGTTGGGGCTATGCCGAATTATGTCCAATTCCCATTCGCAGAATATTATATCAACCTTTTAGTTTGATGGGGCAGGATCGCAGTAAAAGTGAAACGTTATTACAGATTTTCAATAAAGAAGGCATTGAAATTAATAAAAAAGTCGGTGTTGCCGGTTGGAAATATTACACAACCGAAGAATTTGAGGCGCCGGATTACATCTTTGAAACGCCTTCTTACATTGTTGATACATTACGAAATATTGCCAGTTATCATAATGTAATAAATATCAACGCCATTTTTATGAATCCGGTGAATGGTTTGCGCATTTTAAATGAAGCGGAGCAACTCGCCGTGTTTGAATTTGCTGCCTGCCACACCTCCGAAGGCTTGAAAAATGTACTGTTCAACCTGCGCCCCGGCATGACCGAGTACGAAGCCGCCACCCTGATGCGCGCCAACGGCATGCCCCACGCGGCGCACACGATGCTCACGTGCGGAACCCGCGCGGCGTATGGCTTGCCGAGTCCTTCGATGAATACCTTGAAAGTTGGTGAACGCTTCACGATGGCGATGAGCCTCTGGGGTGCGCTCAATGCCCGTGCGGGCTGGCTCGTGCACGATGAAAGTGAATTGCCCGCTGGGGTACAGGATTATCTGGAAAAGCTTGCCATTCCTTACTTTCGGGCGGTGATGCGCTGGTACGAGCACATCAGCATCGGCGTCGCAGGCGGGGAGTTATATGATATTATACATGATGAAATCGGCGATCCTTTTTTTGGCGTGCATCTCAATCCTGGTCATTACATTCACCTCGATGAATGGGTACATTCTCCCATTTATAAAAATAGTGATATTATATTGCAAAGCGGCATGGCATTACAAGTCGATGTCATCCCCGCCACCGGCAGTGATTATCATACGATTAATATCGAAGACGGCATTGCCCTCGCTGATGAAGCATTACGTAATGAAATCGCCCAACGCTACCCCGACACCTGGCAACGCATTCAAGCCCGCCGCGCTTTTATGCAGGATGTAATAGGTATCACCTTAAAACCCGAAGTGCTACCGTTTAGTAATATTCCGGCGTATTTGCCGCCGTGGTTGTTGAGTGCGGGGAGGGTGTTAGTGGTGAGTTTGTAAAGTATTGAATTTATCCTGAAAAAATAAAAATTGAATACCCCTGTTTTTTAGTAAATTAAAACCTCCTTAAACTCTAATACATTCACCGCCTTTAATTTCGGGAAAGGAATACGTTTTAAAATATTGATATCAAGAACGATTTTCATTCATTGTATGGATTATAAGGTGTTCGCATGCGAGTATTCAGCAGGCGCTCGACGTCTTCGTCCGTCCAGCCTTTTTCATCCCACACTTTGTTGGCTGCCTCAATTGCTTTCTCGGCAAAATATCGTGCAATCAATTGGCGAATGGCAATCAAATCTTCATCCGAAACATTCTCCGCAAAAAGGGTTAATAATTCCAATTGCAGATTAGAAAGTGGCGTTTGCAAAGTTGCTTCCATGTTTACTTTTTTAGTAAAACCGAATTTACTGCTTATTTAGTTCAAACGCAAATCTTATGTTGTAGCGACTGCCTTTTGCCAATTGATTGGAATGCCTTGTTGGATGACCTCCCGTGCCCAGGGGTGGTTGGTTTCATCATCCGCAGTGGAAAAGGTATGCAATTCTATGAGCGGAAATTGAGAAAGAATATGCTTAATTGGCTCATAATCAATGGTTAAACAGCTTGTAAAATGCTCATCCCATATAGCTACATCAATATCGGAATGCTCGTGCTGCTGCCCGGTGGCGACTGAGCCGAAAAGGTAAACTTTAGTAGGTTGATAACCTGCCTGAACAAGCGCTTTTACTAACTTGATGATTTGATTTATGGCAGTTGTGCGATTAACCATGTGCGAATGCGATTGACAATTTCAAATTTACTTTCTATATATTCCTTTGTGGTAGCTTTGAATATCAAGTCTTTATAATCTTGATAACGCCCTTCAATATTCCAGGCATTCATAATGCGCAGTTCGTCAATATCTTCAACGGGCATCGTAAGCCCGGTTTGAGCTAGTAAATATTCCAGATTGTGCGTTCGTGGTGGAAAATCCGCTTTATTTTGTTTAATCCAATGCGCTTTCAATAATTTTTCAATGACCAGGTGTGCGAAAAACAAAGCTTGAACAAGATTGTTGGCATTTGCCAAATCTTATGCTGCTTTCCAGTCTCGTTCAGAAGACTTAAACCAATAATCTATGATTTCTTCCTGTGTCATTGTCTTAAAACAAAAGTAAGGATTTCCATTTAAAACCGAATTTACCACTTATTTAGTTCAAAAACAACTTTTCCAGCGCCGGTTTTAATCGCTCCGCCCACGCCTGCACTTTATTTTGATTCACTTCGCCCAAATCGCCTACCCTGCCCAGTACCGGCACGCCGCTGCGCTGCTGAATAATGGATTCCGTCGTGGGGTGTTCGTCGCCGTTGAAAATAATGCCTGCGATTATGATATTCCGATGTTGTAATGCTTCAATGCTTAATAAAGTGTGATTAATACTGCCGAGGTAATGGCGCGATATCAAGATAACGGGCAGTTGTAAATATTGGATCAAATCTATGATATTATCTTTATCATTGAGGGGGACGAGTAAGCCGCCCGCGCCTTCTACGATTAAGAAGTTTTGGGCGTTTGGGAGTTTGATATTTGGGAGTTCGATGCGGATGCCGTCAATTTCGGCGGCGGTGTGGGGGGACATAGGGGTGCGCAGGCGGTAGGCTTCGGGGTGAATCCGGGTGCGAGGATTGCTGATCCAACGCTCGATTTTCATGGAGTCGGTGTTGTCGAGGTCGCCCGATTGAATGGGTTTCCAATAATCCGCCTGGAGGGCTTCGGTGAGAATGGCGGCGATGACGGTTTTGCCTACGTCGGTGCCAATGCCGGTGAGGAAGATGCCTTTCATAGATGTCAGATTTTTTTTAATGCCAGACTTCTGTTAGGACATTATGCAAAGAAATAAAATTAAGCCAAAATATGCTATTTTTGTAAAAAACCGTTCCACCATGAAATTTGGCAAATTGCCGGATATTTCTAATGTAGATTTTACATTGCCTGCCGATCCGCCCGAAACAAAGGAGTTCTTAAAGCGCCATTTTCGTTCGCATGATAAATTGCACGTTTATATCGGTGGCACGGGTTGGAGCATGAAAGAATGGGTAGGTACGGTTTATCCTGCCGGAATCAAATCTAAAGATTATTTAAAATATTATACCCAGCAATTCAATACAATAGAATTAAATACCACGCATTACCGCATTCCGACGATAGAAACCGTCGAAAAATGGTACGCGGAAGCTACGCCAGATTTCAAATTTTGTCCAAAAATCCCTCAGACCATTAGCCATAGTGCCAATCTCGGCATCGGAAGCGGGCAGATTGGATTGTTTTGTGATGCTATTTCGCATTTAAAAGAAAAAATGGGTTGTTGCTTTATGCAATTGCCGCCTTATTTTGGAGAAAATCGAATAAAGGTTTTAGAAAAATTTT
>JANRME010000331.1:0-13487 GCA_033761835.1 Saprospiraceae bacterium | reverse complement strand
TAAAAAAATCAGGGTTTGTTTTTTTTATTTCTTCCATTTGTTGAATGCCTGTTTCAATACCCTTTTCTACTATTAAATCATATAATATTTTACCAGGCTTCCCTTCTTCAAATACGCTCATCAAATCGGTATTAAATATCCGACCGGAAATGGTAAGTTTTATAATGACTTCATTTTTAATACTACTACCCCAAAAATCAGCTGCTCCAATACCAAAATCACTTCTTTTAATCGGTAATTCTGCTGTAAACGTGATACGTTGATTGTCCCAGGGATCTTTGGTAAGCCCATGTACTTTTTGAATGGGGAATTCAATTTGTTTTTCTACACCTTTCATTTTTAAAGTACCGCTCATCAGCCATTTTTTGCCGCTTTTCTTTACATGATTGCTTCTGAATTCGATGTTCGGATATTTTTGTGCATCAAAAAATTCTTCTTTTTGTAGGTGTTCGTCTCGATGCAATTCGCCCGTGTGGATCGTCGCTACTTTGATAAGAGCTGATACAGAAAGTTTGGATACATCTTGCTCATCATACAGTATTGTACCCTCAAAATCAGGAAACGTACCATCTACATCTACCAAACCGGCGAGGTTGGCAGTAAATCCTACCTTTGAATGCGAGGCATCAATATCAAAAGCCTGGGTTTGTGCAAAGGCATTAGAGCATGAAAGGCTTAAAAGAAAGCATGCATAGATTAAATTTTGCTTCATCATAACAATTTTAGGTTTTGTTTAATGAAGGCGAAACTATGCGGTATCCATTATGAAATCGACAACGCCAGTAAGGGCTTACTGATTACTCAATTTTTTTTCAAAAATTCGCTGGGTGTCATCCCCGTTTCTTTTTTGAAGTGCTTATTGAAGGAAGTTTTATTATTGAATCCGACTTCGTAGGCAATTTCGAGAATTGATTTGTTCCCTTTTGCTAATAACTGTTTTTTAGCTTCTTCTATCCTGAATTTTGTGATATAATCATAAAAACTCTTTCCTGATTTTTCGTTTAGCGCCTGTGATAAATGATGTTCCGGGATATTTAAAGTGGTTGCTACTGTTGTTAGTTTTAATGCTTCGTCCAGATAAGGTTTTTCCGCTTGCATATAAGCTTCCAGCGCTTCCAAATACGATGCAGCTTTATCTTGTGTCAAAGAAGATTTTTCATATTTTTTGCCATGCTTGAACCATTTGAGGTCATCTCGGAACAAAAAAGGCTTTTTAATGACTTGATAATTAATCCAATAAATAAATCCGGCAAAAGGTATTACATATAAATAATCCATTTCGCGTATAGCGCGGAGATCGGAATAGATAATAAGAATATAAAATGCAATGGAACATAATAACAGGATGACAGCAGCAGTAATAATTTTTTTTAACCAATCATATTGTTTTGCAAAAAGCTCTTTATTAATCTTATTTACTAATCGATGGGCATAGAAAATATAAGCTGCGCAATGTAAAAACTGTAACACAAATACAGCGCCGTAAATACTTTGAATAGTGGTTAAACCCATTTGTGGGTATTTTAATACTGTCAACATTCCGTAGTGAATACCGCGATAAGGAATCAAATCATTTAATAAAACAGGCAATATTATTATAAAAATAAACCCAGCGAGGAAATGCAGACTGTCTCTTCTTTTAAATGTAAAGTCTTTATCAGAAAAAGATTTGATGTAAAAGTATAATAAAGGACCTGCCAAGAGCCAGATGCCGTAACGGGATGAATATAAAAAAGGAATTTTAAACAAAGTAGTGTTACGCACTGCCAAAAATTCTATTTGTAACCAGACTGCCAGCAGCAGCAGAGAAACTAAAAACCAATTGCTGTATTGTGCTTTTCTAAGCGATATAAATAGAAAGATGCCTTGAATAATACCAGCAAAAAGGATTAAATCTAATAGGGATAGTTTCATAGCTTATTCCAACTCTTATTCCTGATTGTGCATCTTCACCATCGTGAGGATCGTTGCGATGGCGACAGTCTCGCCCGTTTCGTCATAAACGTCCACTAACCATTTGACAATGCCTTTGCGCACGTCGTTTTCATCGCGTTTTTCTTGTGCAGTTTTTTCCTTACAAGTAAAACGGACGCCAATGGTCATGCCAGGATACACCGGTTTTGTAAAACGACATTCTTCCAAGCCATAATTCAGGAGTACCGGACCTTTTTTTGCATCTACGAATAAGCCAGCCGCTTTTGACAAGACAAAATAACCGTGTGCCACGCGCTTTTCAAAGATCGTCCCTTCCAAAGCAGTCGCATCCATATGCGCATAGAAGTTATCCCCGCTTACATTGGCAAAATTGGTGATATCAGCTTCCGTTACGGTGTGTTTAGCGGTGATGAGGGTTTCACCAATGGTGAGTTCTTCAAAATATTTGCGGAAAAGGTGTATGGCATCTTCTTTATATTTGCCGCCATACTGATAGATGTTGGTCACTTCTGTGAGCATGGTAGGGTTTCCTTGCAATGCGGTGGTTTGGAGGTAGTGTTTCACGCCGCGCATACCGCCCATTTCTTCGCCACCGCCTGCTCGTCCGGGTCCGCCGTGCATCAGCATGGGCATAGGAGAGCCATGACCCGTACTTTCTTTGGCACTTTCGCGGTTAAGAATCAAAATACGCCCGTGAAAAGCAGCTGCATTCATCACATATTCCGTTGCAATCTTTGGGTTGTACGTACAAATGGTGCTAACGAGTGAACCTTTGCCCATATTCGCCAATGCAATGGCTTCATTCATGGATTGATAGGGCATAATCGTACCTACCGGGCCGAAAGCTTCGATCACGTGCGTGCCATGTTGCTCGAAGGGTTTTTCATTGAGTAGTATTACGGGTGCAAGGAATGCACCTTTTTGTTTATCTGCCCCTACGATTTCAAAATTTTCTAAATCACCGTACACCATGCGCGAACTTTCCAGTAGTTTTTCAATCTGCTGGCGTACTTTTTGTTGTTGCGGTTTGCTCACGAGCGCACCCATGCGCACGCCTTCTGCCTGCGGGTCGCCAATGATGGTTTGCATCAGCGATTTGCCAAGAGCGATTTGTACATCTTCCACCAACTTTTCCGGTACAATGATTCGGCGAATGGCGGTGCACTTCTGACCCGTCTTGGCGGTCATCTCTCGGCGTATTTCTTTGATAAACAAGTCGAATTCAGGTGAGTCCGGCGTCACATCTTCTCCCAACACGGCTGCATTGAGGCTATCCGCTTCCATATTGAAAGGAACGGCGTTATCAATGATTTGTGGCAGGCTTTTTAATTTCTTACCCGTCTCCGCAGAACCCGTAAACGTCACCACATCTTGCGATGTTACAAATTCTAAAATGCCCTCTCCCCTACCGTTGACCAACTGCAACGCGCCTTTCGGCAAAATCCCGGAATTTATAATATCACGCACCATTGCTTCGGTGAGAAAGGAAGTAAGTTCGGAGGGTTTGACGACTGCAGGAACGCCTGCGAGGAGGTTAACGGAGATTTTTTCGAGCATTCCCCAAATAGGAAAATTAAAAGCATTGATATGAATGGCGATACCTTGCTTTGGCACCATGATATGTTGCCCAATGAACGTACCTTCTTTGGAAAGCTTTGCCGTTTCCCCATCTACGTAGAACGGACTATCCTGAAACTTTTTCCTTAGGCTCGCATACGCGAATAATGTACCGATTCCCCCGTCGATATCGATCCAACTATCGGCTTTGGTAGCGCCTGTCCAATAGCTTAATTGGTAATACTTTTCTTTTAATTCCGTAAGATATAATGCTAATGCCTTTAGCATTCTTCCACGTTCGGGAAAGGTCATTTTACGTAAGGCTGGTCCGCCTATTTGACGTCCATACTGCATTACTTTTTCAAAATCCACGCCTTCGCTGCTGCAAGTGGCGACCACTTCTCCCGTAATGGCGTTGTATTGTAATAATTCCTTGCCTTCATGTGGCGTCCATTTGCCGAGGATATAATGTTCGAGTTTCATGATTCGGTTTTATTTGATAAAAAATTGTACCGCATTTTCAAAATGTGGTACAATTAGAAACGCTTTAGATCTTCCAGACCTTCAAGATGCGGCAGATTTATTGTAAACGAATGTTTGTTCGCAAAAATAAGGAATTAGCAAAGAATTGAATGAGAAATGGAAGACTAAAATCCTCGAAAAGAAGTTTGAGGTACGTAGATTCTTTTGATTTAAAATACAAAGAGGGAACATGATGCCCCCTCTTTTTACATTTAATGCTTCTGCTATTTACCAATTATTAATTTACATCTTTGGTAATAGCACCTGATCTACTACATGGATGACACCATTGGATTGCATTACATCATAGGTACTAATGTTTGCTACATTACCTGCTTCATCTTTTACAGTAATATTGCGTGCGCCGTTCATCATCGCCGTTAATGTGCCTCCACTTACTGTTTTTAGCGTTGCTTTTCCTTTACCTTTTTTGATTTCCGCTGCAATCGCATTGTAATCATATTTACCAGCTATTACATGGTACGTTAATACAGTCGTCAAAGTCTTTTTGTTTTCTGGCTTCAATAAAGTTTCTACGGTACCTTCGGGAAGGTCTTCAAAAGCATTATTTACCGGTGCGAATACAGTGAAGGGGCCAGTCCCCTGAAGGGTTTCAACCAAACCAGCAGCTTGCACTGCAGCTACCAGAGTGGTATGATCTTTAGAATTTACAGCATTTTCCACAATGTTTTTCTTAGGATACATCGCTTCATCGCCTACCATTACAGTGTTGTCCACCATTTTAGTTTGTGCTGATAAACCACTAATGCAAAGAAATAGCAGCGCAGCAATTGCTGCGAATTTTACATTCGATCTCATAATTGAATTGATTTTTGTTAGAAAAGCCTGATTAATTGTTTTGCTCTTATCTACGAGGCGGTTTTGCGATTGGATTTTTTCTTTATGAATCTTAACGAAATCTTAACGAGAAAGCGATCAGAAATTAATATTGAAAGTGTTGATTTTTTCAAGTAATTCGTTGCCTAAGTTTTGATTAAGTATGCTATTTTTTTCTAATTCTATAAAAATAATTTGACAAGCATAAATAGCATCGCTTCCCGAAGTTGGCTGAAATGGTACAGGTGGCAAATCATTCAAACCTTTTATTTTTGGATACATCAATACGCTGCGAGCGGCATCAAAATATTGATTATAAACAAACATTTGGCGCAAATCATCCATCTCAGGTTTTACTTTTTTCAAGCGTTTCCACTTGGTATCCAGCACAATACGTTGATTGTTCATCGTTAATAAAATATCTGGTTGTAAATAACGCTGCTCCCAAAACGAGCGTCGTACCTGTCGTTGTATCGAAATTGTATCATCAGCCGCTTTTTGTAACTGTCTAAATACAAATTCTTCAAATAAAGCATTCATATCGAATAAAATCGCTAATACCGGAAGGTTTCCGGCGCGTACGTCGGGCTGAAAATGCTGTAAAATCAATAGTGCCGTGCGAATCGCCGAAGCATAATGATTACTTTGTTGATTGAATTTTAAGGTCTCCATCGCAGGATAAGGCTTTGTCCAGCGAGGCAAATTTGGAAAACGATGCAATAATTCTTGTATTTTGAAAAGTAAAACAGGATGTAATACAATATTTTTTAAAACTTGTAAAGCCTCATAAATCAGTTGGTTATAAGGATGATGATAATCAAAATTATTATATGCCGTATAAAATCGCTCTTGATGCCAGGCATTCTGTATTAATTGTTTATGCAAAAGCAAGCGTCCCTTGAGTGAGCGGCGATTTTCAGTAACAGAATGAAATGTTTTTATTAAGCCCTGATGTAATAATTTTTCCGTATCTGATAAAAATTGCGCAATGTAAAGATCGAGTAAATTTCCTTTTCGTGCAGATAAATAACTTACATTCTCCGCTTCCGGCCTTAAAATCCGGCATTCTCGAAGTAAATCTAATAAAACTTTTTGCACAGCGCTCTCCTCGGTTATATCGGTTTTTGGCAAAATTTCGATGGTCAGATTATTCACCTGCAAAGCGCCTACATAATGCGAAAAGCGAATACCGTTGCGCTGAATGGAATAATATTTTTCAGAATGTTGTTCAGCGAAAGCCGCTAAATTGTCATAATATGGTTTTGTAAAAATAAAGCCATCCTTCGCTTCATCGATGCGTAGTAATTGATGTTCAAAGACTTGGATGGTATGCTTTTTCAGTGTATTCATTTTCAAATCCCCGAAAAATAATCAAAAAGGATTACTTTAAAACCACTCCTGGCAAAAACGCAAAAAAAGATTAAATTAGCATTTGAAACTAACTGACCACATCCATGAAAAACACATTTTCTTTACTTTCTTTTTTGTGCTTGGCCTTCGCTGCATTTACGCAAACTTCCCTCGCCGAACGCCTCGGTTACTCCAAAGATGCGAAATTATTGATTATTCACTCCGATGATCTGGCGGTAGCGCATTCTGAAAATCAGGCAAGCTTTAAAGCGATGAAAGATGGTTCGGTGAATTCTGCGAGCGTGATGGTGCCTTGTCCATGGCTCAAGGAGGTCGCGGAATACGCTCAAGCGAATCCGAATCACGATTTGGGTTTGCATCTCACGCTTACCAGCGAATGGCAATGGTACAAATGGGGTCCGGCAGCGGCGCGTGGCGAAGTGCCTGGATTGGTGGATGCTAACGGTTATTTTTATGATAATTGTGCCGATGTAGCCAAAAATGCAAAACCGGAAGAAGTGGAACGCGAACTCCGTGCGCAGATTGAAAAGTCCAAGGCTTTAGGCTTAGAGCCAACGCATTTGGATTCGCACATGGGCTGTTTATTTTCCACCAATCCAGCAAATCTGGCTGCGTATTTAAAATTAGCAAAAGAATATCGCATTCCGGCTATGATTAATCATGATATGGTAAATGAAATTATTAAACAAATGCCCGATTTATTTAAAGGTTATTTTGATGAAAATACGCCTGTCGTAGATCGAGTACTAACTGCAGGCCCGGAAGATTATAAAAAAGGCATGAAGCAATATTATGAAAATGTGTTGCGCACATTACCATCTGGTGTCAGTGTGTTGCTCATTCACACAGCTTATGAAAACCTGGAAACGCAAGGTATGATGGTAAATCATATCGATTGGGGCGCAGCCTGGCGACAAGATGATTATGATTTTTTTATGAGTAAAGCTTGTAAAAAATTATTAAAAGAGCAAAATATTAAGCTCGTTACCTGGCGGGAAATTCAAAAATTAATGAATTAAAATTAAATTCATGAAAAGCGTTTTATTATTATTCTTTTACATTTTTATTACATTTTTTGCACAATCACAAACCTCGCTTGCCGAGCGCCTCGGCTATTCCAAAGATGCGAAATTATTAATTATTCATGCCGATGATCTGGCGGTTTCGCATTCTGAAAATCAAGCAAGTTTTAAAGCATTAAAAGATGGTTCGGTCAATTCGGTCAGTGTAATGGTGCCTTGTGCCTGGTTGCCTGAAGTCGCAGAATATGCTAAAGCAAACCCGAATCATGATATAGGATTACATTTGACATTAAGTAGTGAATGGGAATGGAATAAATGGGGCCCTGCTGCGCCGCGTAATGAAGTAAATAGTTTGGTGGATGCTAACGGTTATTTTTATAATAATTGTAATGATTTTGCTAAAAACGCCAAACCCGAAGAAATAGAACGCGAACTCCGCGCGCAGATTGAAAAGGCCAAAGCAATGGGCATCGAATTTACGCATTTTGATACGCATATGCGATGTTTATTTTCCAACCCAACTACTTTTGCGCTTTATGTAAAGATGGGAAGAGAATATAATGTTCCTGTAAAGGTGAGTCGAAGTATGATAACAGGATTCGCAGGGCAACTGCCTGATACCTCAAGGCTTATTTTTATTGATCGTTCGATCACCGCTACGCCTGCTGATTATGAAAAAGGGATGCACGCTTTTTATGAAAATGCATTAAAAACATTACAATCTGGAGTAAATGAATTAGTGATTCATACAGCGTATAATGACTTGGAGATGCAAGGATTAACCGTCAATCATCCCAATTGGGGCGCGGCTTGGCGACAAATGGATTACGATTTTTTTACAAGTAAAAAATGTAAGAAAATATTAAAAAAAGAAGGCATTCAATTAATTACCTGGCGCGAAATTGGAAAATTGCTTAAATAATTTTACATCTCCAAAAACGGGCGCATTTCTTCATCAATATTCCGGCGCAAATCCATGAGTTTTTTGGCGTAAGCCTCCAAGCGTTGTTCCTGGTCGGTTTGGGGGTTCCATTTAGGCACAGGGCGCGGTTCACCTTGTTCGTCAACAGCAACAAAAACGATGATGCAATGCGTGTTTTTGCGCAATTCTTCCTCCGTAGTCGCGCGCGAATACACATCCACCGCCACGTGCATACTCGTATTGCCTGTGTAAATAATTCGGCATTGTATTTCCACCAAATCGCCAATATGAATAGGCTGATAAAAACGAATACCGCCCACATAGACCGTCACGCAATAGCCGCTGCACCAGTTAGATGCGCAAGCATAACCCGCCTGGTCGATCCATTTCATTACCATGCCACCGTGCACCTTGCCGCCGAAATTGACATCGGTCGGTTCAGTCAGAAATCGAAGTGTTAAATTTGAATTCAAGCGCAGGAAATTATATTAAAATTAATTTTGTAAAGATAGTTATAAATTATAGCTTATAAAAGAGTCGATTCTGCAAGGTTTAATTTCAAAAAATCAGTAGCTTTTTTATACCTTTGCTAAAGTTCAAATTATCAGCTTTTTATAGCAAAATTTTATACTGCTCGACAAAAAATCATCTTATAAATTTTCTAAATATGACTACCACCGGGTCTGCTCTTATACGCAAACGCATCAATTCAATTGATATTCTACGGGGCTTAGTGATTATTTTTATGGCAATCGATCATATTAGAGATATGTTTGCTATGACGCCTCAAATGCCTGAAGATATGCAGCCGCTTCAGGCGGGTTGGTTTTTTACAAGATGGATCACGCATTTTTGTGCCCCGATTTTTGTCTTTCTGGCCGGAACTGCTGCGTTTTTATATGGTGAAAAAATTAAAGATAAAGCTGCCTTGAGTCGCTTTTTAATAACTCGAGGCATTTGGTTGATTATCATTGAATTATTGATAGTAAATATCAGTTGGTCCTTGACTTTGCCGCATTTAGCGGGCTTTGTATTTGTGCAAGTAATATGGGCAATTGGATGGGCGATGATTGTGCTGGCGGGCTTGATCTGGCTACCGAAGTGGCTGATCGCTGCTTTTTCTATAATAATGATTGCCGGGCATCATTTATTGGAGGGCGTCAAGGCAGAGTCATTCGGTTCATTCACTTGGCTTTGGCAAATTTTATATGGCGGGCGACAGTGGATTCCTTTTAATGAAGATCAAACTTTTGGGCTTTTTGTAATTTATAATTTAATCCCCTGGATTGGCGTGCTTTCCATCGGTTATGTTTTTGGAAATATCATGAAATGGGAACAAAAAAAGCGTTTTGATTTTCTATTAAAATGGGGCATCGGACTGACCGCATTATTTATTTTATTACGTGCTACCAATTGGTATGGCGACCCGCGTTTATGGTCACCTCAGAATAATTTTATAGGCAGTGTAATGTCTTTTCTAAATACTGAAAAATATCCGCCATCTTTATTATTTTTATTAATGACAATCGGGCCGGCATTATTATTATTAATTCCATTTGAAAAAACACAAGGAAAACTGACGAATATCATTATCACCTTTGGGCGCGTGCCGTTTTTCTTTTATGTGCTGCATTTCCCGATCCTGAGCTTGCTGGCGTTGGCTTGGCATTATATTCGCTATGGACAATATTTAAACTTTTTTGTAGCCACTCCTGATAGTATTCCGGCAAATTATGCGCCGCAATTATGGTTGATTTATATAATATGGTTGTTATTCTTAATACCTATGTACTTCTTATGCAGATGGTATTGGCGATATAAATCAACACATAATTATTGGTGGTTAAAATATTTATAATCTATATAATAAATTTTACATCAAAATATTATTTACCGGCTTTACGGCTTCTGGCAATTCGGTTTCCTCCAACATTTCGCGCAAGTCGATCTCAATCGTGCGGCTGAGTGCAGCCATCGGAATATCATTAGGCGTGCCTTCAAAAGGATTTTCGGTGGCTTCGCCGATTTTTTCCATCGTATGAAAAACCCAGGAGACTAAGGCGCTGAAAGGCACGGTAAGCCAGACAAAATGATCGCCCAGCTTTTCAAACTCCTGCAGCATTCCAAATGGTAATAATAAAATAAATAACCAGACGAAATAAAGATTCAAGGTAGCAAACTGTCTCGGATAAGGAAAATTTTTAATGCGTTCGCATTTTCCTTGATGCTCGTAAAATTCTTTCAGAATCGCCTGCATTTCCATATGCCGGAAATCTTCTATTAAACCTTTTTCTAATAATTCACGTAACGCTTTGGATTGCAGACCAATAAGTTGTGTTGCGCGATTCTTTTTACTTAAAATATAAGCTTTTTCTTCTGATGATAAAAAAGGCGTCAGTTCATCTTCCAATTTTGTTTCATGCTCAGGAATGCTATAAAAATTGCGGTATTCAAGATTATAATCCTTTTTTAAATTCTCCCAAACGCGTGCCTCCCGCAGCTGAAAGCGAAGCGCCGTGAGCCAGGCAACGTGGCGATATATCATTTGCTGATGAATTTGTAAAAGTTCAGCTCCTGATAATGGCGATAATGCATGTTTATTTGTAATAAAATCCTTGACCATGATGCCCCAAGTACGGCTCGAATTAACAATGCCGCCCCAGATTTGGCGGGCTTCCCAGAGCCTATCATAAGTCGCATTATTTTTGAAGCCCACTAGAAACGCAACGGCTGTACCAATCAATGCAATCGGCAACCAGGGCAAAGTCATCCATTTCCAATATAATAATTCGTATAATATTGTCGGGATAGCCGCAATAATTAAAAGTTTTATGATATCCCTTCTTGTCCATGTTAATACTTCTTTCAGGGTATAATTTCGTCCAGCGTGCATAGTATTAAGTTAACTAATGAGTGAATATTTTCGGTGCTATAATAAATAACTTTATTATAATCCTTACTAAATCAAATATTATATATCCCAACGCGCCACTGGTGCTACGTCCTGGCTTGCGAATTCATTATTCAAAAATTTATAATATCCTGTCAAAGCAATCATTGCCGCGTTATCGGTGCAATATTCAAATCGAGGAATATAAGTATTCCAGCCTAATTTTTTTCCAATTATTTCTAATGCTTCCCGCAAGCCAGAATTAGCAGACACGCCTCCAGCGATCGCAATCTCTTTGATACCAGTCATTTCGGCCGCTTTTTGCAATTTTTTGATCAAGATGCTAACAATCCGAGCCTGCACCGAAGCGCTAATATCAGCAAGGTTTTCCTGTATAAAATTTGGATTCGATTCGAGTTCTTTTTTCAAAAAATACAAAATTGACGTTTTCAAACCGCTAAAACTAAAATTTAATCCAGGAATTTGCGGCTCCGGGAATTCAAAACGCGGCGTACCTTGCTGCGCCAAGCGATCGATCAAAGGCCCTGCGGGATAATCCAATCCCAGGAGTTTACCAGTCTTGTCAAAGGCCTCTCCTGCTGCATCGTCTATCGTTTTACCCAAAATTTCCATATTTAAGTGACTCTTTACCAGTACAATCTGTGTATGTCCGCCCGACACGGTGAGGCAAAGAAATGGGAAAGAAGGCTTGGGTGCTTCCGCAAAATGCGCCAATATATGTGCTTGAAGATGGTTAACTTCGATGATTGGAATATTTCTACTTAGCGCAAAAGCCTTAGCAAAGGAAACGCCCACAATCAAAGATCCAATCAAACCCGGGCCACGCGTAAAAGCCACCGCATCGATTTCTTCTTTCGATACATCTGCCTTTTGTAGCGCAATCTCGATCACTAGCACGATATTGACCTGATGCGCACGCGAAGCGACTTCCGGCACTACGCCGCCATACACTTTGTGTACCTCCTGACCAGCTACTACATTGCTTCTTACTTCACCATCCTTCACGATCGCTGCGGCTGTGTCGTCGCAAGATGATTCTATACCTAAAATAGTGACACTCATATTGTACAAACTAACAAAATTATTCTATTTTTATCGCAGAAACCCCCTTGGCTTAATTGACAATTCTAAATTGATTATTGTTTAAACAACAGTGTCAATTTGATTGCTTCTTGATTTTCATCGAATTAAAAACCAAAAACACTATTTGAGTATGTCAATGCTGGATACAAAAGCGAAACCCAAAGTGGAAGCGCCCAATGGCAAAAACCCTGCCCCCGCTCCTTCGGCCGCTAATTGCGTGGTAGCTAAAGGAACAAAGATAGAAGGTAATTTCCGTTCGCCGGAAAATATTAGGATGGATGGTGCCGTAATCGGCGAAGTGCGCTGCGACAAAAAATTGGTGATGGGCGAGGATAGCCGCGTGGATGGCAAAGTTTTCGCGCAAGACGCCGTGATAATGGGTACGATCAAAGGCGATGTGGTGATTGCTGATACGCTTCATTTGCAAAGCAGTGCCAAAATTGAAGGCAATATCACTGCCAAATTTATGATCGTGGACGAAGGTGCAGTGTTTAATGGCGAATGCAAAATCGGCTCATAAAAAATTTTAAAGACGCATACACCATAATCGATTGCTTTTGCATCTTTGCATTCTGTCCAAATTCTATTTAATCCGAATGAGAACACTCTAAAATTGCATTTGGATAAGTTTCCAATTTTTAAATAAAAAGCCTTATTATTGCGCAAAACAAAACCGAAAAATGAGACTCGTAATTAACATTATTTTAGCTGTTGTTATAATTGGATTGGTATGGGTGCTCATCCAGAGCATTCGGGAGCCTATTGCCTTCAAAGCAGAAAGAAACAAACGCGAACAAGCGGTCATTGCCAAACTGATGGAAATCCGCAAAGCGCAGGAATTGTTCCGTGATATCAAAGGTGGTTTTTCGCCTACTTTTGACTCTCTCAAGTATGTATTGACCAATGATAGTTTCCAGATTATACAAGTATTTGGTGATGAGGATGATCCAAATTACACAGGGGCAATCACTTATGATACTTTTTATTTTCCTGCAATCAAAACGATTGATTCCCTTGGAATTAACCTGGATTCGATGAAGTTTGTTCCTTATGGTGGTGGTGCACTCTTTGAAATGAAAGCAGATACCCTTACCTACCAAAGCACTTTGGTGAACGTTGTTGAGACAGGGATTCAGCGTAAAGTATTTATGGGACGTTTTTCCAGCCCTACTTACGCCAAGTATGATAAATCTTACGATCCTGAAAGCATTATTAAATTCGGTAGCCTTACTGCACCAAACTTATCCGGAAATTGGGAGGGAAGATAAAATTAGAAATATCAGACCATAACTTCTCGGGCAAAATAAGCCCACAACACGAACTGTCC
>JANRME010000330.1:0-15946 GCA_033761835.1 Saprospiraceae bacterium | reverse complement strand
CCGGAGAGCCAACTTTTTCATTTTCAGCCAATTGTACGATGGAATCAACCGTTCCAAATACATTTTTCGCCGTTGGTAACGAGCCATCTTGTAATACCGCTACCGGCAATTCCGATTTTCCATTTACTTTAAAAATTTCTACAATATCAGCCAGTTTTGACAAGCCCATCAGTACCACTACCGTCGCATCCGATTGCGCAGCAAGTTGAATATCAGGCGATAAGGAACTATCGGACGCCGTTGCCGTCACCACCCAAAAACTACGGCTCAGGTTGCGATGCGTCACCGGAATGCCCGCCAAACCCGGCACGCCGATTGAACTGGAAATCCCCGGAATGTATTCAGTATCAATGCCATACGCTTGCGCAAATTCCATTTCTTCATAGCCACGACCAAACACAAAGGGATCGCCGCCTTTCAGACGCACCACGTGCCCGTGCGTTTGCGCGAACTCGACAATCATCTGATTAATTTCTGATTGTGAATAAGCTTTATGGGCACGGCGTTTGCCAACGTATAATTGTAATGCATTCGGCGCGTGTTGCAATAACACTGGATTTACCAAGGCATCATACAGCACGACATCCGCAGATTGCAACGCATGTAATCCTTTGATTGTCAGCAAATCCGGGTCGCCAGGACCGGCACCGATTATTGTGAGTTTGGATTTTATATTCATAAATAGTACACTGATTTTTAAGATGTTGCTGATTTACGCTGATGCTTCCTCCAACATGCCTGCAGCAACTGTATTTCCGGTATTTTCATTAATTAAAATAAAAGCGCCGGTTTTCCGATTTTTTTGATAGGCGTCAAAAGCAATGGGTTCTGCTGTGCGCAGCTTCACTTTGATTAAATCATTTAATTTAATCGCCTCTGGATTTTCAATTTTATGATAATTATTTACATCCAGTTGGTAATAAATATCTTTTACGATAGATTTTACGGTAGCGCTATTATGTTGGAATAATAATTTAGAGCCAATATTTACACTGGCAGCATCGGTAATGCACAATATCGCGTCTAAGTCTTGTGAAACCTGTGGAATATTATCAGATTTTACAATATAATTGCCGCGACTAATATCCAAATCATCTTTCAAGTGTAACACAACTGGTTGATTCGCAAAGGCTTCTTCGACTTGCTGTTGATTGACTTCAATGGCAGTAATTTCAGAACTTAATCCCGACGGGAAAACCGTTACCGGATCGCCAACTTTATAAATACCGCTTTGAATTTGTCCGGCATAACCGCGATAATCATGTAATTCATCATTTTTCGGACGAATCACATATTGCACCTGAAAACGGGTATCATTCAAATTCTTATCTGATTCAATTTCAACGGTTTCTAACAATTCCAGCAGCGGCAAACCCTTATACCAAGGCGTATTTTCGGATTTTTCGACCACATTATCCCCCGCCAATGCACTCACCGGAATGAATTCGACATGCTTAAAATGTAATGATTTTGCTAATTCTTGATAATCATTTACAATTTCATTATATCGACTTTCCGAATAGCCCAGCAAATCCATTTTATTGATACAAACCACCACGTGCGGAATGCCCAGCAACGACGCAATCATTGAGTGCCGACGGGTTTGCTCTACCACACCATGCCGCGCGTCAATCAGAATAATCGCCAAATCGGCATTCGACGCGCCCGTGACCATGTTGCGCGTGTATTGCACGTGCCCCGGCGCATCGGCGATGATGAATTTGCGGCGTGGCGTGGTAAAATATTTATACGCGACATCAATTGTAATACCCTGTTCACGTTCAGAACGCAAGCCATCCGTGAGCAAAGACAAATCAATCGAACCGTTCGGCACATTGCGGCTTTGCCGTTCAATTGTTTCTAAAATATCAGATGAAACAGCTTGACTATCAAACAATAAGCGACCAATTAAGGTACTTTTGCCATCATCCACACTGCCGCAGGTTATAAATCGTAGTAAATCCATTTTGAATCGTTTAGAGGGTTGAGCGGGTTTAGAAGGTTTAGTTTTGCCTGTCTCTCAGCCTTTTAAATTTTTAAAATTTATATCAACTTTGTTTAAATTATATAGGAAAAAGCGTAAGTTACAAGGGAACTAAACCCTCTCCACCTTCTTAACCTACTCCACGTTTTTAAAAATACCCATTCACCTTCCGGTCTTCCATCGCTGCTTCCGAGATGCGGTCGTCGATGCGGGTTGCGCCGCGCTCCGAGGTTTTCGTATGAATAATATCCTGAATAATATCATCAATCGAGCGAGCTTCGCTGCGCACGGCGGCGGTACAAGTCGCGTCGCCCACCGTACGGAAGCGCACTTCGGTTTCGATTATTACATCTTCGGGATCAATTGCAATAAAAGGCGTCACTGCAAGTAATTGACCACCAGGCAGTTCCACACATTCGCGTTGATGCGTATAATAAATGGAAGGCAATGTAATATTTTCACGGCGGATGTAATTCCATACGTCCAATTCCGTCCAGTTGGAAATCGGGAATGCCCGAATATTTTCGCCTTTGCGGATTTTACCGTTGTAAATGTTCCATAATTCCGGGCGCTGATTTTTTGGATTCCATTGCCCAAATTCATCGCGATGGCTGAAAATACGCTCCTTCGCACGGGCTTTTTCCTCATCGCGCCGAGCGCCGCCGATGCAAGCGTCAAATTCAAATTCTTCAATCGTATCGAGCAAAGTGTAGGTCTGGAGCGGGTTTCGGCTTGGATACTTGCCAGTTGGGTCTTTTAGTTTATGCTTTTTAATCGAATCTTCGACCTTGCGAACGATGAGTTTTTCGCCGATTTGCGCCGCCAGATTATCCCGGAATTCCAGCACTTCGGGAAAATTATGACCCGTATCAATATGCACCAGCGGAAATGGGAATTTGCCGGGACGAAAAGCCTTCAAAGCCAGGTGTACCAAGGTAATGGAGTCCTTGCCGCCGGAAAACAGCAGCGCCGGACGGTCAAATTGCCCCGCCACCTCGCGCATAATGTGGATGGCTTCGGCTTCCAATAAATCTAGATAATCTAGTTGGTATTTATTCATTTTGAGCTAGTAATATCTTTTAAAATTTGTATTATAATCGTTGAGAGGGTTTAGAGGGTCAAGGAGGTTGAGTTCCGAGCGAGACTCCACCTTCTAAACTTTCTCCACTTTCTCAACCTCGTGTACGTGCAACCCACACTCCTTTTTCGACGCATCTTCCCACCACCAGCGACCGGCGCGGAAATCTTCGCCTTCGCGGATGGCGCGGGTACAAGGCGCACAGCCAATACTCACAAAACCTTTGTCATGCAAGGGGTTATACGGGATGCCGTTTTTATTTACAAAAGTCTTGACATCGTCGAATGACCAGTCAAAAATCGGGTGGAATTTGATGAGTTGATGCGCCGCGTCCCATTCTAAATTACTCATATCCAACCGATTAGCGGATTGTTCTGCACGAATGCCGGTGATCCAAATCGATTGACCTTGCAAAGCGCGATTCAAGGGTTCGACTTTGCGAATATGGCAGCAGGACTTGCGATTATCAACCGATTCATAAAAGCTATTTGGACCTTTTTCGCTTACAAAAGCTTGTAAAGATTGGGTATTCGGATAACAAGCTTCGATTGGCTGGGCATATCGTTCCAATGTGCGTGACCAAGTGGAATAGGTTTCAGGAAACAAGCGCCCTGTATCCAGCGTAAAAACTTTGATCGGCAATTTATTTTCAAAAATAAAATGTACAATTACTTGATCTTCAATACCAAAACTACTTGAAAATACAACTTGATCGGGGTAATGTTTCGTTAAAATCACCAACGACTCGACAATACTTTTTCCTTTCAACTCATCGCGCAAGACGCTAAGCGTATGTTCCGTTACAGTCATAACCGAATTTTATCATTATAAACCAAATGGTTTAGGGAGGGTTAGAGCAAGAAAAGTAATTATATGATTTCAGGACAAAGTTAAGTGAATTTCAAGCTTTTAGCAAGTTTTTTTAATAAGAATAGCTTGAATTTAACTTTTTACTAAACAACATTATTACACCCGTAAATATGAACATATTTTCATGTAATATTTTAGTTTTTATTTAACTTGTTTCTGGTCGAACTAGTTTTGTACAATTTTATACATTTTGGTTAAAAATTTTGTATAAAAAATTTCAAAAAATGAGAAATCATGTAAATTAACACAAAACGAAGGAGCGGCGACAGATTGCTCTATCAAACACTTTTAAAACTCAAAATTGGCATTTCTATGGCGAATTTTACAAGATTTAGCGCTATTGCGCTTCTACTATGTCTCAACCTGGGAAAGACTCTTCATGCACAAATCAGCCACATCTTGACCGTCAGGACACCTGCCGGTATTGCGGGTAACTACGATGCGCAATTGGCACGATTTGGCCCTTGCCTCAAAGATGTGCGAGATACCATCAGCGGCGAATTGATTTTGGTTACTTCAGGAAACGGCAGTGCCCAAGCTTGCGATACCGTTACAAATGACCTTACTGGCAAAATTGCTGTCATTGACCGAGGCAATTGCGATTTTACAGTAAAAGTATTGAATGCCCAAGAAAAAGGGGCAATCGCGGTATTGGTTGTAAATAATATGGAAGGTATTATCAATATGAGTGGCACAAATACTATGATTACTATTCCAAGTTTTGCTATAAGGCAGTTAGATGGAAACGCTATCAGAGCCCAGATTGCAAATGGCGTAAACGTTACCCTGACGGTCAATCAGATTTACAGTGATGCTGGCGAAACTATTGTTTGGGGCAAGAATCCTGGGGAAGGTGACTTTAATGGCGGTTTTAACGGTTGGACGGCAATCAATAGTTCTTGTGGAAACGGCGCAAATGTGCAAACCTGGAATTGGAATGCAGCAGCAAGTGTACGCGGTAGTTGTGGATCTGCATCTATGCTTTCTTTGACTTCCTGCAACGGTGCTGCTATTTTTGAATCCGATTTTCTGGCAACAGGAAACACAACTACTTGCGGCACGGGCAGTGGCACTTGCTCTGCTCGGCAATTTGGGGAATTATTATCGCCCGTCATTGATTTAAGTAGCTCTAATGCAGAGGGATTTGTATTAAAATTTAATCAACTAACTCGCCAATTCCAAAGCAATTATTTTGTAGCGTGGACGACTGATGGCGGTACAACTTGGGATACGGCTCGAGTTAATCAAGATGTAGAACCCAATGGCCCTGTTATTAATAATACGGTACGCGTACCTTTAATTGGCACAGGTGGCGCGCTTACATTGCGCTTGAAATTTATTTATGATGCGAACTTTTATTATTGGGCAATTGATGATGTCAGAATCGCCGAGTTAGAAGCTAATAATTTGAGTGTAAACGACTTTTTTGCCGTGCCTGCCAACGCCGTGACACCACTTGCTTACGTAGAGCCTATAAGCTTCCTGGCCGATATTGAAAATGTGGGAGCAGCCACTCAAACCAATGTAAATTTGAAAATGACTATTAAAAATAGTTTGGGCGATACCATATTTAACTCCAATCTTGCTTATGGTTCTGTGCCTGGTGGCGTATTGGTGGAAAACGTTCCTTTTGCAAATACGTTTACACCCAATACAATCGGCGGGTATACAGGCACTTATTCGATAAATTCTGACGCATCAGATTTTAACATTGCTAACAATACACAAGAATTTTCATTTTCCATTTCAGAAAATTTATTTTCCAAAGACCTTACCGGGCCAACCAGGAGCGTAGTACCTTCTCCTTCCAACTGGGATGCCAATGAATTCCACTCTTGGGCTTGGGGCGTGGGTTATTACGTGCCGAATGGAGCCAGTAAATATGTGCAAAGCGTTACTTTTGGAATTCAACCTTCAGACGCGGGGTCAACTGGTAAAGATATACTGGTTTTTCTGTACAAATGGACAGATACAAACGCTAACGACCAAGCTGAAGCCAATGAGCGTCAAATCGTTGGGTTCAATAATTACACGATCACTGGAACAGAATTGTTCAATAATTTGATTACGATTCCTTTTCCTAACCCGGAAGACCCGCCAATACAATTGGAAGGCAATACACATTACATTCTTATGATCGAATATTTAGCGGATAATCAATCTGATGTAAGAATTTCAGGAAATAATGATATTGATTACTTCGCGACGGTAACAGTATTAAGCGATCTTTTAAATAAAAAACGCTACGCTGGTTTCTTGGGTATTAATGGCGAATTGTCCACCACCACTTATACTTCTGCAGGGTTCACCGGAAATTTATATTCGTTGCTACCTATTGCTCGTATGACCGTAGGCTCAACGCCTACCAGTGCTAAGGATTTGCAAAAGTTGGAAAACAAATTCTCAATCTTTCCAAACCCTGCTACAGATGTTTTGAATGTGCAATTTAATTTGGATCAGGCTCCTAACAACGTGAAGCTGCGCTTATTTAATGTAACCGGAAAAATGTTACAAGAATGGCAATACAATGCTTTACATCAAAAACAAATACAATATGATATACAGCATTTAAATAGTGGCACTTATTTTATTCAGCTTATCACTTCGGAGGGTATTGGAGCGAAGAAGTTCATTATCAACCATTAATGCAAGAAATAAAAAGGCGAAGTCGGAATACGGCTTCACCTTTTTATTTTTGTATAAAATTTTTATCAATAATCATCGTCATACATTCCGCCACCGCCCGGCATACCTGGCGCAGGTGCTTTTCTCTCTGGTTTTTCATTGATTGCTACCTCGGTTGTCAGCAACATACCAGCCACCGAAGCCGCATTTTCCAGAGCAATACGAGTCACTTTCGCAGGGTCAATCACACCAGCTTTTTTCAAATCTTCATACACATCGGTGCGAGCGTTGTAGCCATAGCTTCCTTTGCCGTTTAGTACTTTTTGCAATACGACCGAGCTTTCTACACCAGCGTTTTCGGCAATGTTCCGCAAAGGCGATTCCAATGCTTTTTTCACAATATCAATACCAATTTGCTCATCTTCATTGAGTCCTTTCATATTTTTTAAAGCAGCAATAGTGCGTACCAATGCGACACCGCCGCCCGTCACAATACCTTCCTCCACTGCCGCACGCGTAGCGCTCAGCGCATCATTAACGCGATCTTTTTTCTCCTTCATTTCCATTTCGGTTGCAGCGCCAACGTACAAAATGGCTACCCCACCCGAAAGCTTTGCCAGGCGTTCCTGGAGTTTTTCCTTGTCGTAACTGGAAGTAGTCGCTTCGATTTGCTGCTTAATCTGGTTGACTCGAGCTTTTATTTGATCATTTGTTCCTGCGCCCCCTACGAGGATCGTGTTGTCTTTATCAATCGTAATTTTTTCCGCTTGACCAAGTTGATCCAAACCGGTGTTTTCTAATTTGTAACCTTTTTCTTCGCTAATAACCACTCCATCCGTGAGAATAGCAATATCTTCCAACATGGCTTTGCGGCGATCCCCAAATCCAGGGGCTTTCACAGCCACGACTTTTAAGCTTCCGCGCAACCTGTTGACCACCAAAGTGCCGAGTGCTTGCGATTCTACATCCTCGGCAATAATCAACAGCGGGCGACCAGTGCTTACAACCCTTTCCAAAATTGGCAAAATATCTTGTAAATTCGAGATTTTCTGATCGGTAATCAGGATCATAGGCATTTCATACTCGGTTTTCATCGTCTCCGCATTCGTCACAAAGTAAGGCGACAAGTAGCCTCGATCAAATTGCATACCGGTTACTTCTTCTACATAAGTCTCTGTGCCTCTGGCTTCCTCGACAGTAATGACCCCATCAACTGTTACGCGTTTCATAGCATCAGCAATTAACTTGCCGATTTCCTCATCACTATTTGCAGAGATCGTACCGACCTGTTCAATTTTATCGAAATCGTGGCTAACAATCTCCGCCTGTTTACCAATTTCATCTACAACCACTTTGGTCGCCTTGTCAATACCGCGTTTTAAATCCATTGGATTCGCTCCGGCCGTCAGGTTTTTCAAGCCATGCGCAATCATCGCTTGAGCCAGCACGGTCGCAGTAGTCGTGCCATCGCCAGCAATATCAGAAGTTTTAGAGGCAGCTAATTTGATAACCTGAGCGCCCATGTTTTCAATTGGGTCAGCCAACTCAACCTCTTTAGCCACCGTCACACCGTCTTTGGTCACCTGCGGTGCACCGAAGCTTTTCTGGATAACCACATTGCGTCCTTTAGGGCCAAGGGTCACCTTCACGGCGTTTGCCAGTTTGTCAATGCCCCTTTTGAGTTTGTCTTGGGCCGCACTATCAAAAGTTATTTCTTTTGCCATATTTTTGTTGAATTAGTATTGTTAAAAAGGGAGTGTTTACTTAATCGGCGAAATTAGCGGAATATTTGCGCTTTCGCAAATGGTAAAAATTTCATTCAGCAAAAATTCATTTCATAAAAAGCAAAAAGACATGGATTCAACAATATGCAGTCATATCGAAAATTTACAAACACTCAAATCCTCCAGCGTCCACGAATGCGAGGAATGCGTCAAAACAGGGAGTAGCTGGGTACATCTGCGAACGTGCCAGGAGTGCGGCATTACACTATGTTGCGATTCTTCGCCCAACAAACATGCCACTAAGCATTTCCACAGAAGTGGGCATCCAGTAGTGATTTCGGCAGAGCCTGGCGAACGGTGGATATGGTGTTATGAAGACAAATCATTTGCGCCTTATTGAAAAGCGAACCATTTTGAAATTTTAGTCTAAAAGTTTGTGACTTTCGTAGTTACCAAACGTTATTTTATCGTTAAATCAAAAAAGCGCCGAGTCTTCTGTGCAACTTTTCAAAAAAATCGGAGTTATTAGATCATAGATTCAATAAGGAATAGAGTTTTTTCATACTAATTCAATTATGTTGAAGGTCGTATCCGCTCGGATGCGACTTTTTTTATAATAAAATGCTTGAAACATCATTTTATGACATTTCAAGCATTTTCAAATAAAACGAAGTATTCCTTATGCAGGTTGGAATGCTCTGAATAAGCTGCTGTTATCTCTGTAATGATCCACTTGACCGATCACCAAGCGAATAAAATCAATCAATGGAATTAACCCAAAGAATCCTCCAAGGGTAATGATATACCATAAAATAATGATGGGATCGCTGCCAAGATAAAGGCGGTGGATGCCCAACCAACCCACAAAAAATGCCAAAAGAATAGCAACAATTTGCTCATCGCCAGCCATTACTTTGCCAAGCCAAGCAATAAACTTAGCTCTACGCTCGGCGCGCTTTTGCGCTCTGGCTTCTTTTTTCTGCTGTTTCTTTAATTCTTTTGCACTTAAGGCAATTTCTTCCTCGGCATTGCTCAGGGTTGTAGCATTTTCAGTTGTATTTGGTGCTACAACGTAGCCGAATACGGGGGTGTTTGCTAATGCAAAGCCTACCACAAGTACTAACATCAGTCTAAGTGTCTTCATATTACGGTTAATTTGATGATGAAATGGAGTATTTTTTGAAAACTCAATGGAAAGTTAGAAATTTCCGCGATTGGAAGTGGATTAAACCTGAAAAAAATTAATACAGAAACATCATATCCATGAAAAAGAAGAAGTTAGGTTAGTCATTATGCGATACGAAGCGCCGGAAATTAGCTTTCATCGCTTCAAAATCTTGTACGAAGTTTTCTATTGCCGTTTTTAAAATATTATGGTCACTCATCGCTATATTTTCATGCTCCACCAAATTCCTCTCATGGAGAACGATCTGATGTCTTAAATTATCAATATGTTCCAGCTTTCTCATTAAAATAGTACGATACTCATCCACATGTTCTACCATACGAAAATAATTTGGGTGCTTTTGTACTACACCTAATAGTTCCTCTCGAAAAATTTTGACCTCATCCTCGTAAAAGTCAAGTTGGCTGAGCCATTGGCGGTGTTGTTGATGTATGCTATTTTGATCCATTTGCTCAAGGTAAAGCTTTTCAAGGATAGCAGCATTGATTTTTGTCATATTGAAGCATCGTTTGATATTATAAAAAAACGCCCCGTCGTTATTACTCGGCGCGGCGTTCCCAAAACTTGGTTTTTATTAGTTATGCGTTGCCACTGCTTTGTTTTTTTCCAAATACTTTTCAATCAAATCGGGTACTTTTTCAAAAGCAGCCGATAATCCAGAACTATGCCGTGTTGGAATAAAGCTAATCTGGTTGCCCTTCGATACCAAGAAACCAATAGGTTCGATACCAATACCACCGCCGGCACCTGCGCCTTCGCCGTGTCCTTCTTTCGGTGCTTCGCCCTCACCGCCACCAGAGCCAAAGCCCATGCCGAGTCGGATAACCGGTACGCAATGAAATTCACCTAATTCAAACTGTTGACCAATAACGGTCTCGGTTTTAGCTTCTGAGCGAAGAAATTCTGTTATTTGAGGGATCAATTCTTCAAAATTCACTTTCATGGCTTTGAGATTTGGTTAAAAATTTGAGTTAGAAAATAAAAGCTCGAACAATACGGAGCAATCGGTTCTCAACTTGCAATTGTACATTCGTTCTGCCTTCAAAATTGACGGAAAGCCGTCGGTTCGGTCGATTCGCAAAATAAAACAACGGGTAGAGATAAGCATTCAAGACGTAATCATCTGTATCCAAATCCATTCTAAAATACCGCACCTTGAAAGTTCGCAAAATGGCTTTCATCCGTCTCCAACTAAATCGTTTCCATTTACTTTTGGCTTTTTTTGTTGGCTTTTTCTTTGGTTTTTCTTGTTTTTTCTGAGCATGAAGCGGATAAAAGTCTTTTTGCCAAAACAGGATGCGCAACCTCAAAAGTAAATCGTCATTCAAAAAAAATAGAGCAACACTTCCAATGTGTCGCCACCGGATATAATATTCGTTTGTTATAGTATCTATTTTGATAATAATAGGCTCAATTAGCAGCCACAGCAACAGTGGAATTAAAATCAATAAAATAATCGAAATAGTCAGCAGCAACATGAGCTTCTCATTTGCTTTCAAGATAAGTTTTGCAATCATGAAATGAACTGACATTACTCAGCATTTGTAATTGATTTTTATCAGCATGGTATTCAGAATTGAGATAACTTCGCCAACGAAATCCTTGTAAACCTATGGCAAACAAAGTAAACAGGAAAAATGTATTCTGGTGGCAAATGCGGCGCTTTGTAATTACTACCATTATTGGTGGTTTGGTAGTGGTGTTGCCCATCACCATTTTTGTAGCTTTGGTAAGGCTAGTATTTAATTTTATCGCCAGTCTTATTGCACCGATTGGCAGGTTACTCAATTTCTCTGAGGATGTTTCACAAACCTTGATCAATCTACTTTCCTTTGTAATAGTAATCAGCGCGTTCTTTTTAATCGGACTCATCGTACGAACCGAATTAGGCAGTAAGTTTTTCAAGCATTTGGAAGAGAGCTTCCTAATACAACTGCCTTTGTACAGGGTTATTCGGGACACCGTTCGGCAATTTATCGGGGTAGATAAAATGCCTTTTTCGCAGGTAGTGCTGGCGGATGTGTTCGGCGACGGCGTCTGGATGACTGGCTTCGTGACCGATGAACATAACAATGGTTATTTCACAATCTTTGTACCCACCGCACCCAATCCTACCAATGGTTTCGTGTTTCACATCCACGAGTCCAAAATCAAGTTCTTGGAATCAAAAACCGAAGACGCGATGACTTCGATTATTGGCTTGGGTATTGGATCGAAAGTACTTTTCAGTGCTAAAGAAAAAGGTAAAAAAAGTAATTTGCCGCCAAAACCAGATTCTGCTTCTTGATAATTTCAATATAAAAATGCCAGCGCAAAATCAAATTTTACTGGAATTGCATTATTTACCTTCGGTGCAATATTTTACAAAATTGCTGCACTACCCTGCCGTTTTCCTGGAAGCGCAAGAACATTATCAAAAAGGAAGCTACCGCAATCGCTGCGAAATCGCCGGAGCAAATGGGATTTTACGACTGTCCATCCCTTTAGAAAAAGGCAAAAATGAACAGCAATCGATCCAAGAGGTGCGCATCGCTTACCACGAGCCTTGGCAAGCCCACCATTGGGAAAGTATTAAATCCGCTTATGGTAATGCGCCATTTTTTTTGCATTATGCTGATATGATTCAACCTTTTTATGAAAAACATTATACATTATTATGGGATTGGAATTGGGATTTATTAAAAACAATATTTCAACTAATTGGTATTCAATTAGATATTCAATTCACAAATGAATATCAAAAAATAGCGCCGCCGGAAATGCTTGATATTCGCAATGCAATTCACCCCAAAGCGCATCGCCGTCAGCATGATAATTGTTTTAAAGCAATTCGATACCCCCAAGTTTTTGAAGAAAAACACGGATTTTTGGGCAATTTGAGTATCTTAGACCTGCTTTTCTGCACCGGACCCGAAGCTTTAAGTATTTTACATTCATCATTTGCCAATGACCATATGCTAGATGCCAGTGAGTAAAATGATTTGGTGATTTGGTGATTTGGTGATTTGGTGATTTGGTGATTTGGTGATTTGGTGATTTGGTGATAATTAATAAATATTAAATTTAAAATAAATATAATTTTTAAAATATTAGAGATTGATTTTCAAAATATTACAAGGCTATTAATCAGAAATAAATAATTAAATAAACATTACGTATTTACACCAACTATGACAAGTTTCATTAGCAAAAACCTCCAAGCCTACCGTGCCCGTGTGGACGAAATTGTGAAAGACCTGCACGAATTGACCATCCGAACTGGCAACGACGAACTCGCGCAAACCGTGAGCGACTTGCGCAACCGCATCCACGAGCCTTTTATGTTTGTGATTGTCGGTGAAGTAAAGGCAGGTAAAAGCAGTTTTATTAATGCGTTATTGGCTACTGGTAAGGAGATTACGAAAGTCGCGCCCCAGCCCATGACCGATATTATATTGCAAATCCTTTACGGCGAACAGGAAGCAGAAATCGAAGTCAATCCTTATTTAAAAAAATTATTACTCCCTGTCGAAATCCTGAAAGAAATTGCTATTGTGGACACGCCTGGCACGAATACCATTATCGAGCATCATCAAGAAATCACCGAGCGATTTATTCCGGCGAGCGATTTGATTGTGTTTGTTTTTGAAGCCAAGAACCCTTATCGCCAGTCGGCCTGGGATTTTTTCAATTTTATAAATGAAGATTGGCATAAGAAAATCATTTTCGTATTACAACAAAAAGATTTATTAAATACAGAAGACCTCGATATTAATATAAAAGGCGTCACAGAATATGCGGAGAAAAAGGGGCTGAAAAACCCTAATTTTTTCGCGGTCTCTGCGAAAGTAGAACAAGAAGGAAAGCACGAAGAGAGCGGATTTCTGCCGCTCCGAAATTATATTCAACAAAATATAACGGGTGGCAAAGCGCCTATTTTGAAATTACAAAATAATATTACTCTTAGCCTGAATATTTCCGGGCGTATCCGCAAAGCCCTTGAGACGCGCCAAGCACAATTTAAAGCCGACACCGAATTCCGCGACGACATTCGACAAACACTTGATAATCAAGAAGCTAAATCTTACAAACAAGTTGATATTTTAGTAGAAAATCTGGTGGCTGCTTACGAGCGTATTACCCGCGAAAAAGAAGCAGAATTAAGCGCCGGGCTTGGTTTTTTCTCTTTGCTCCGGCGTTCGTTTACCTCTATTTTTAGTAAAAAAACTTCGATAAAAGAATGGCTCGACCAACTTGCACTTGACATGGAGCACTCTTTAAATTCGGAATTGCGCAATAAACTCAACGAGGGCGTCAGCGATTTGGCAGATAGCATTCAACAAATGGCAAAATTAATTGAATTAAAGATCAAGAGTAATCAAACGATTCTGAATAGTGACCACGATATTTTCAGTGATATTGCCGAGCGGCGTGGGCGCGTGATTATGGAATTGCAGGAGGCTTTCGCCAAATTTATGAATCGTTCCGAGAATTTTGCCGATAGCGAATTATTCCCGGATAAGCGTTCTGTATCGCCCAATATTGCCACGGGCAGTGGATTAGCAGTAATTGGCTTAATCCTGGCGGCGGTCACGCAGGGTATGGTCTTCGATGTAACAGGTGGCGTGTTGACAACCGTTGGTGTGCTGTTCGCAGGCGTTTCGAGTAGCATCAAGCGCAGACAGATTCTAACGGGCTTTCGCAAAGAAATTGCCAAGGGCAAAAATAAATTAGAGCAAGAAGTAACCGACAAACTGAAATCTTATATTTTACATTTAAAAAACAGAATTGATAGTAATTTTAATGGCTTTGATAATATGTTAGAGCGTGAAGCTGAACAAATTAAATGGTTGGAAGATCGACATCAATCTTTGGCAGAGCGGTTGAATCAATTGGAAAAAGAGCTTATAATATAATGGTATCGGAATGTTTACCACTTTACCTTTATACCATTAAGCCCATATACCTTTAAGCCTATATGCCTTTAAGCCTATATGCCCGATAATCAATAACAAAATTAAACCCTTTCGTCTTTCAATCCGTTAAATTTGTCTATGAATATGTAACTTCAACCAAAAGATTGTGCGTCTTAGCAAAAAGAGCCGTAACTTTCAGAGTCAAAGTAAGAATGAATGAAAAGTAAATATACAGCAGCTGTACTCGCATTTTTTCTAGGAATATTTGGCACCCATCGGTTTTACCTTGGGCAGCGCTTTCTGGGCATTTTGTATGGTTTTATTTTTTTTGTTTGTATGATGATCATGTTTGAAGAGCGCCAGCCTGCTATCATGTTCCCGGCAATTCTTGCTTTTGTGGATAGTGTATTACTGGCAGTGATGCCCCAGGAAGAATTTGACGAAAGATACAATCGCAGAAAAACGCGTCGCCAGCGCTTTAATGGGGGTCGTTTTAGAGAAGAGCCGCCAATACAGGATAACAAAATTTCACATCAGCCTACACTCGCCGAGCTCAAAAAAAGTGGCATCGAAAAATTCAGAGAATATGATTTTGAAGGCGCGATAGAAGATTTTTTAATGGCTTTAAAAGCTCAACCCAATGATGCGGCCACACATTTCAACCTGGCTTGCAGCTATTCCATTTTAGAACAAAAAGAAGAAGCCTTTATACATCTGCAAGGCGCTGTTGACAATGGATTCAAACAATTTGAAAAAATTGATACCCACGATGCGCTTGCTTATTTACGTGCCCAACCGGAATTTGATGTTTTTGTAAAAAATGGCTATCAGGTACAAGAACAACAACCCATAGCTGAAGCCCCTGCACCTCCCAAGGCAGAAGCTGCGCCAGCGATGCCTAAAGAAGAACCCTTGGTTTTGCAAGATGATTTGCTCGATCAGATCATTCGCTTAGGCGAACTGCGCGATAAGGGCATCCTCACCGAAGAAGAATTTGTAAAGCAAAAGCAGAAAATCCTGGCTCAACGGTAGTTTTGATATTGGGATATTGAGAAATTAGAAAATCGAAATTTAGAAACTGCTCCCGCCATAGATTTATTGAAGATGGAAGATATTTTTTAACGCCTTTCTCGGCGTTTTCAACTACTTATTTTTGGCGTTCAACGATCCTTTTTGCAATGCCTCCTCTCTTACCTTAATTTTGTGGTGTAAGAAATCACATTATTCATCAAAACAAAACTATTATGAAACTGCGTCTTATTATTATAGCATTATTAACGATTGCTATGAGCGCTTGCAATATTGCTTCGCTGCATCCACTTTTTACAAAAGAATCACTTATCTTTCGTAGCGATATTCTGGGAAATTGGGAAAATAAGGAAGATGATATTAATGATTGGACATTTAAAAGCAATGAAGATGAAAATTTACCCGGTTATGATGTCGTCTTTACAACTAATGACTTTACAAATAGTAAATTAGATACTTTTAGTTATAAAGTACATTTAGTAAAATTGGGGGATTATTACTTCTTTGATTTTGAACGAAAGCTTACAGAGAACGAAGAAGCGAAGTACACTGCCT
>JANRME010000329.1:0-4173 GCA_033761835.1 Saprospiraceae bacterium | reverse complement strand
CTTTTCTTAAAACCAAAATCTTGTAAATTGCTTTAACTACCGTTTGTATAATCCACTTAAACAATAAAAAAACGACCGGATTGGTTGCGTGTGAAGCTGCCCATCGGAGAAAACTATAAAAAAGTTCGTTCGCTTGTGGACGAATATAAACTGCATACCATTTGCCAAAGCGGCAATTGCCCAAATATGGGCGAATGCTGGGGTGCGGGCACGGCCACGTTTATGATTCTGGGGAATACGTGTACACGTTCCTGCTCGTTTTGTGCGGTGAAAACCGGCCGACCCAATGAATACGATGAAGACGAGCCGCGCCGCGTGGCAGAAGCGATCAAATTGATGGGAGTCAAACACGCCGTCATTACTTCTGTAAATCGGGATGAATTGAAAGACCGAGGCGCTGAAATTTGGTATCAGACGATTCACGCTGTTAAAAAATTATCATCAGAAACGACCATTGAAACGCTTATTCCTGATGTAAAAGCAAATTGGGAAGCCCTGGAACGCATGATTAGCGCAGGTCAGGAAGTAGTTTCACATAATATGGAAACCGTACAAAATCTTTACCGAAAAGTACGTCCGCAAGCAAAATACGAGCGCAGCCTGGAGCAAATCAAACGCATCAAAGCTTACGGAAAGCGCACCAAATCTGGCATTATGGTTGGTTTGGGCGAAACCCACGAGGAAGTTTTTCAAATCATGGATGACTTGCTCGCACACGATTGCGACGTATTAACGATTGGACAATATTTGCAACCTACTAAAATGCACCTGGAAGTAGCGGAATTCGTGCATCCTGACACTTTTGCGATGTATAAAGAAGTAGGATTAAGTAAAGGTTTCCAATACGTGGAAAGCGGGCCGCTGGTGCGTTCTTCTTACCACGCGGAACGTCATATTTAAAAGTAAATAATTTATAATTATTTGATTAACAAAAAGCCGTTTTGCGTTTTTTGCCGATGCGATTCATGCTCTCTACTTTAGCAATATATTCCGGCGCAAAAGGCACTTTGCAAGCGGTATCGCCCATATTTACGCTGACTTTTCCAATTTTTCGAGCAACCTCTTTGCTTTTTTCCAGCAACGCCGGCACATAAGAACCCGCCCCGATTACAAATCCGTTCATCGTATAACGCACTCGATTCGGCGCTTGGTGAATGTTTGCAGCAACTTCATCCAAGAGTGATTCTAATTCCTGTAAATCAAGCTCCGCATCGGGTTTAATCGAAACCAAATTGCTCCAGGTAGCCCAACCTGCGCTGGCGATATGCTCTAAATCAGATTGAATCCACTCGCGCGCCATTTCAAAACCAAATTTACTTTCGGAAGTAACCCAAGCAACGGTGTATTCGCTAATCATATACCAAGGTGCATCTTCCGCCCAGCGTTGGAGATCAACTTGGCTCATTTTAACAGGCTCACTGATGAGCCCGGCAAGGTACATCGCATCAGAGTTACCTGTGTTGTACAATTGCAGCGCCAGATCGTGATTATGCTTTATTTTCTTTTGAATCGTTTTTAAATCCTGTACTTTCACCCCAAAGAAAGGCTCGCGGGCGCCATGGCGAGTGAAAGTCTTTTTAGTTTGTTCGCTTCCCATTTGCTCTAATTGGGACATCACTTGATTCAACGTCATAATTGGTGATTTTGGCTTTCAAAATAAAAATAAAATCCTGGGTTATCAAATTTTCATACAATATGATTCAAATAGGTTTACAAAGACTGATAGCAGAAAATAATCGCTTGCTAAAAGGCAGAAATGTTGGGTTAGTGACGCACGCGGCTGCAGTAACGTCTGACTTTACAAGTACAGTAGATTTCTTATTAAAGAATGATATCAACCTCAAGGCGCTTTTTGGGCCGGAACATGGCTTTGATGGCGCTGGTGCTGATGCTTCGCCTATGGAGGATGTAATAGATACTCGAACTGGTTTACCGATTTTCAGTTTATACGGTGCTTCCAAAAAACCAAGCTCCGAAGCGCTTGATCTGGTGGATGTACTGATTTTTGATATGCAGGATGTGGGTGCGCGTTTTTACACATTTATCAGCACTTTAGCGCACGTGATGCGAGCAGCAGTGTATAAAGGGCTGGAATTGATTGTATTAGATCGTCCGAATCCGATTAATGGTTTGCAAATTGAAGGGCCGTTTGTAGAAGATGGGTTCTATTCTTTTATCAGCGAAATTCCCATTCCAATTCGGCATGGAATGACGGTTGGGGAATTGGCACAGTGGATCGCCTATTTTGAAAAATTGGATTTGCAGTTGACCGTGATTCCCATGCACGGCTGGTCACGGGCGATGTGGTGGGACGAAACGGGCTTGCCTTGGATTCCTCTGTCGCCAGGGATGGCGCATTTTTCAACAGCGATTGTGTATCCTGGCGCTTGCCTGATAGAAGGAACAAATTTGTCGGAAGGAAGAGGTACGGCGCTACCTTTTGAAATCTTGGGTGCTCCCTGGTTAGATGGCTATGCACTGGCGAAATCCTTGAATGAACTCGAATTGCAGGGCGTTTGCTTCCGACCTCATGCCTTTATTCCTACGTTTGGAAAATATCAGGACGTAAAATGCGGTGGCGTGCAAGTACACATCACCGATCGAAATGCACTGCAGCCGGTAGAAATGGGTTTGCATTTGCTGGCTGCCTGTCGCTCGCAAAATCCCGGAAAATTTGAGTTTTTGACGACCAGTTGGGAGGGAGAACCGCCGCATTTGGATTTGTTGATTGGTACTTCGAGTACTCGAATAGGATTGGAAAAGGGGCTAAATATCTTAGAAATTACCAGTAATTGGAAGGCTATTGAAAAAGACTTTTACGAATCGCGGCGTCCATTTTTACTTTACCAATAAAATGTTTATCCTTTGAGTGTTTGTATCCATTTCAAAAATGTAGACTGGTATTTCCAAATATAAAAATACGGTACTTGCGTTGCGCCAAATTGCCTGCGAATTGCCTCTACGTTTTGCATCATACTTCCTTCAAAATCAAATAGATTTAAATTTAATTTTTCTTTAGTATAACGAATTGCTTCCCATACCAACAAAATCCCTGCCCCGGAATGCCGCCATTCAGGGTCATCGCCAGAAAGGTGATAATAACTATTCCGCGCATCCCAGATCAAATAAGCCGCAGCATGGATTTTGCCCGATTCATCCTTAGTGAAGAAAATTTGACGAGCGTTATGCGCAGCGAGCGCCTGATCATGTTTTAAAAATTGCTCCAAACTATAAGGCATTTTCAAACCTTGGCGCTCAAAGCTCAGGCAATTAATTGCGTAAAAATCTTGAGGCGTACCATCCAGTGAAACAAGGAGTTGCGTTTGTGCTTTTTTTATATTGCGACGCATATTGCGATTAATATTATTAAAAACCGCATCAAGATCGCTCAAATCCAATTGATACGTATAACGCGTTGTTTGTTGATAACTAGCCCAATAGAATGGTAACCAATCCGTAATATCTGGATGAAAATTTTGATGAAAAGCCTGGGCTTTTGGTAATTGCGTAATGAGTTTTTCTAAAATATCATGTTGTTCGGTAAGATTAAAATCTTTTGCAAGATAAGTCCCTAAATATTTAGTAAATAATGGCATTGTAATATAACGAAATCCCCATTTTTGTTTCAAAAAATAAGGCAACACGGCAAGGATTTCTCCTTTTTCTTCTAGAATGGCAACATCCCAGATTCCATCTATGCATACGGCATCCAAATACCAGGGCTGAGCAAAAATGGGAATCCGAGCTTGGTTTTCCTGACAAAACTTTTGGTACAGCGCTTTAGAATTGACCATTTAAGATTGACCATTGACCTGTGGAAATACATTCAACGTTCAAAATTAAGCATTTATAATTTCCTGGCAATTAAAATTCCATCCCGAATCGGTAGCATCAAGTTTTCCACTCTCGGGTCATTGTGAACTTTATCATTGAAAGCGCGAATGATTTGTGTATCAGCATCATTTTCATTACTAATTACTTTTCCGCTCCACAATACATTATCTATAATAATCAAGCCTTCTTTATTTACTTTATCAAAAACTACATCATAAAAATATGCATTTTGCTGCTTTCCTGCATCAATAAATACAATATCAAATAATAAATCTAAAGTTGGTATAATATTTTCAGCCCGTCCGATATGCAGTTGAATTTTATCCTCCAATCCTGCTT
>JANRME010000328.1:0-2617 GCA_033761835.1 Saprospiraceae bacterium | reverse complement strand
GATTACAGTAGAAGAATACCATAAAATGGGCGAAGTAGGTATTCTGAAAGAAAAGGGTTTGGAGTTAATTAACGGAGAAATTATCGAAATGAGTCCAATAGGTGGTCGTCATGTCACGACAGTAAACAAACTTAATAAATTGTTGAATATCATCCTGGGTGATGCAGCAATTATCAGTATCCAAAATCCAATCATTGCAAGTAATTTCTCTGAGCCAGAACCAGATATTGCTATATTAAAGTACCGGGCTGATTTTTACGATAACCAGATTCCCTCTGCTAAAGACGTGTTTTTAATAATTGAAATTTCTGATACGTCTATTGTCTATGATAAAAAAATCAAACTTCCGCTTTATGCTCAAAGCGGCGTACCCGAATGCTGGCTCGTTGATTTGACAAAACAAGAGATCCACATCTACTGGCAACCTCATGGTAATGCTTATAAATTCAGTGAATTGGTAAAGCTGGGTGAAACGATTAAAGCGCAATATTTTGATTTACAGTTGGATACCAACCAAATTTTTGGATAGAAGTAGTCACAATAAAATTCATTACTGCCAAGATTCGGTGAGCGACTCGGCAATAAGTCCGGCTCGTCATTCCTCCATTTCCTCGGCTTGAGCTCTTTTGTTGAACTCGTCCAACTCTCGCAGGGCTTCATCGAAGATGGAATTAATTTCTACGGCGATGAACATCTGTAAGGTAAAGATGCCTTTTTTCATTTTTTCATTGATGCTATCACTTCTGACAGTGCTTTTCTACCTGTATCCGCTTCTTGCTTTCTAGTAATGGTTTCAATAATAGCCAGCAGATCCTTGAGTTGCGCTGCTGTCACACCCAAGTGGAGTGCAATACTCATGTGACTTCTCATCATAGGTTCTACGCCACCTAAATTGATAAGAGCAGTAATGGTCGCTATTTCCCGGTCGGCATAGCTCAAAATATCCCGCCCAAAAATATCTGCAAATAAATGTTCTTTCAAAAACACATCTATCTCCGGGCTGAATGCACCATATCCAGACGTGGGAGGGGTAATTTGTGGCTGTCCAGTGAGGGCTTCCAACACTTTTTTACCGCGTTCATACTTGCTCAAGGTATCGGTGATGGGGCTTGCTGCTTTGCCTACGACATCAGCTATCCCCACTTTTTTCCTTTCATTCAGCACCGCTATCAAGGTATTTAAGCCTTGAATACTGCGAGGAAAACCGCAATACGCATACAGATGTACCAGCACCTCTTTGATTTCATTGACGGTAAGCCCTGCATTCAGTCCCTCGTTCAGCGCTTTTTTTAATTGTTCCAAATCTCCTTTTGCGGTAAAGGATGAGATTGCGACGATAGACTGATGCCGCTTTTCTAAAGCAGGGAGGTTTCTGAATGCTTCCTGCTCCTTCACAAAGCCCATTTGATATACTGAATCGCTTACTTCGTCGAGCCATAATACCCTTCCTTTTGGATGCTCCGGCGTGATGGCTAATTGCACAAACCACTGATCTTGTGATGCACCATGCCAATGTTCCACATCAGGCGGGCATCGCACTACATCGCCTTTTTGTAGAATTTGCAAGGACTTGCCTTTTTCCTGATAATAGCCTACCCCTTCCAAAGCCAATAATGTTTGACCGCCAGGGTGGGTGTGCCATTTGGAGCGGGCTTTGGGTTCAAAAATCACATTGCCAATGGAGGCATTGAAGGTACTATCTGCAGCTAAAAGAGATTTTACCCAAACGGTTCCCGTGAAATTACCGCCTTGCATTTTGTCGCCGATTGGAAAGATTGCATTGAGCATATTGTTTGGGGCTTGTGCGCTTGATTCAAAGCAAAAAGAAGTCAATAAAAGGAGTAGGAGGAGTTTTATACTTTTCATGGTATTTTACAATTTTTGCAATGCTTTCAGATTCTACTATTGCTCCACATAACTTCTGCCAAATGTATAATTCAGGCTTACATTCCAGTCAAATTGCTTTGCATTAATATCAGAATCTATTACCTTATTCATTAACGTTGAAATAGAAAATGGAAAATTCCGACGCGCCAACGTTAGCCCACCAGCCGTGTAGAATCCATCCGGTTCATCCAATTTCAAATAATAAAACTGAAGATGGAGATTCATATAGTACCGCTTCGAGAGCGGAATATTGTTAAAGCTGGGTCGCAACGAGATAAAATGATTGTTCCTGGTCACTTCCTTTTCCAAACCGATGCTAAATAAGTAATAAGCACTCAAGCTAAAGTGGTCACTTATCTTATAATTTGGAATCACCTCAACCACTGGAAAGAACCGACGTACCCGAATCACATCCTGCTCCACGCCACCCAACATGGTTTTTCCATTGACAAAGTTGAGCGCAGGTAAATGCGTACCAAGCGCCAACTGGAATTTTTCCTTCCGTATCAATTTGTAGCGCCAGATGAATATCAGCGACCAGGGTTTGAACTCCATCGAATACCGGAACTCCGGCTCAAAACTCAGTCGCCCTTTGCCGCTCACATTAAAAGTGGTCACTACGGCGGGCTCGCCTAAGGAAAAAGTAGGAACGAGTGAAAATCCATTGTTGGTGGCGCTGATGACCCCACTAAAATTGATGCGGTGTTTGGTGCTGTCCGCGCTTTGGCTG
>JANRME010000327.1:0-26362 GCA_033761835.1 Saprospiraceae bacterium | reverse complement strand
CGTGTGGGGCAGTGGAGCGATGTGGTGCGTGTGACGGTGATGGGGTGAAATGGTGACTTGGGGACGGGGTGACTTGGGGACGGGGGGACTTGGGGACGGGGGGACTTGGGGATGGGGGGACTGGGAGAGAGCGGGATTGGGTTTAATATATTTTCATAAGGTTTTGGGGTTATAAAATAAATAATTTTTGTGCGTCACTCATCGGAAGGGTGGCGCTTTTTTTATTTTGAGATAGTGGTTAACATGACGAATATCATTACTTTATGTGATGATCATTACATCTTTTGAAATGTACACTGCTGATATTAGGCGAGAATCAAAAAGTGATGATCATGAAAAAGCAAATGTTTCTTTTATGGGTTTTAGCGCTGATAGCTACCCCCATGCTTTTAATATCATGTGCGGAGGAAGATACGCCGCCTCCATTTTTCTTTCAGGTGGATGAAAATGGCTATTCTAATATGAATCGCAATTATTTGTATCAGGACTTGAATAATTTTCCTAAACAAACGCTCAGCGATACCGAAAAAGCAAGTCTGGCCTTTATGCGCGAAGAAGAGTTATTGGCGCACGATATTTACACGGAATTGTACAAACGCTATTCTTTGCCTGTATTTAATAATATCGCCAACAGCGAACAAACGCATACGGAAGCGGTACTCGTGCTGCTCGAACGCTATGAACTGGATGATCCGGCCGAAAATCATACTACGGGTATCTTCGCAGATCAAACCTTGCAAACTTTGTACAACACACTACTGGCACGCGGCTTGGAAAATGAAGTGGAGGCGCTGAAGGTAGGCGCATTGGTAGAAGAGGTGGACATTAAAGATTTGAAAATACAGCTCACCGAAAAAGTAGATAATCAGGATATTATATACGTGTATGAAAACCTGATGAAAGGCTCACGGAATCACTTGCGGGCTTTTGCCAAAAACCTGCGGGTTCGAGGTATCACGTACATACCGGAAGTATTGAGTCAAAGCGATTATGATGCGATCATTAATGGAGGTATGGAACGGGGGCGCAGCTAAATAATTGGGTGTTATGGTGCGTTGGTGTTATGGTGTTATAGTATGCGTTGGTGTTATGGTGTTATGGTATTTTAGTTCTGCTTGACCAAAACACTATAACACCAAAACACTACAACACCAAAACACCAAATCATTCACTCCGCAAACTCTCCACAGGATTCGTCGCTGCTGCGCGCATCGCCTGAAAACTCACGGTTGCCAATGCAATCAGTACGGCCACTGCACCCGCCAATGCGAAAATCCACCAACTGATGCTGGTGCGATAAGCGAAGTCTTCGAGCCATTTGTTCATAACCCACCAGGCTATTGGAAAAGCGATCACGGTAGCAATCAAAACCAATCTCAGAAAATCTTTGGAAAGCATGGTGACAATACCACCAATGCTTGCGCCCAGCACTTTGCGGATGCCAATTTCTTTGGTGCGCTGCTCGGCCATAAATGCCGACAAACCAAACAAACCGAGGCAAGCGATAAAAATAGCCAGGGTCGCAAAGGAAATAAAGATATTGCCGATGCGCTGCTCGACACGATACACTTCATCAAAGGCTTCGTCCATAAATTCATAACTAAAGGGTTGCCCTGCCGCCATGCTGCGCCATTTCGATTGGATGCGATTCACCGTGCCGGTGATGTCGTCGCCATCCAGGCGGAAGGAGATATTGCCTTTACTGGGAGCCAAAAAGAAAATTACGGGTGCAATATTGCTGCGCAAGGATTCAAAATGGAAATTTTTCACCACACCAATCACCTCGTATTTGTCCATTTCATTTTCACGACCATTAATATTCTGAAGGTTATAAATGTTTTGCCCAACCGGGTTGTCAAAATTCAATAATAGCGCCGCTGCTTCATTGATGATGACTGCGGTAGAATCACTCAGGAAATCGCGTGAAAAGTCGCGTCCCTGGCTTATTTCCATGCCCATCGTTTTGATATAATCATGATCCACCTGCCATTGCTGCGTAGCAACTGCTTTGGCTTGATCCGGCACCGGCGAAGGGAAAATAGGGCTATCGTTTCGAGAAGAAGGTACTGGCAGAAAACTGCTGATCGTACCACTCACCACACCCGTTTCGCGCAGCGCTTCTTCTTTAAAAGCAGTAAGTTGATCGCCCAATGCGTAGGCATCGTTGATAATCAATACCTGTTCTTTATTAAAACCTAATTGTTTGGTTTGAATATAATTCAATTGCCGATAAATCACAATCGTACCGATGATGAGCAATACCGAAGTAATAAATTGAAACACCACCAAAGCGCTGCGGAATCCGCCGCCTTTTGCATGTTGGCTCAGGCGACCTTTTAGCACATTGATTGGCCGGAAAGAAGACAAGAAAAACGCAGGATAACTGCCTGCCAATAAGCCGGTAGCAATCACAAAAAGCAATAATATCGGCACGATCGCTGCATTGGTGAAAGCGCCCAGCGCAATTTCCTTACCCGATAATTGATTGAACCAGGGCAAGAGCAACCATACACCCAGCATCGCCAGAACCAAACTCAACAAAGCCATTATCACCGATTCGGTGAGGAATTGACCAATCAGGCTGGATTTGAGCGACCCCATAACTTTGCGAATGCCCACCTCGCGTGCACGCCCTGCGGAACGCGCCGTCGCCAGGTTCATAAAATTGATACAAGCGATCAGCAATACAAAAAGCGCTACTGCCGAGAAAATATACACGTATTGAATATTACTATTGGGGCTTAATTCCGCCGTGCGGTTGGAGTGCAAATGGATATCAGTCAAGGGCAAAAAAGTATAATTCAAATAATTGCCCGATTTTCTGAATTCATCTATCGTGATTTGCATCACCTGCTGCGCCATCGGTCCGACGTATTGCTCTACTACCTTATCCATCTCTGCTGCCAGTTGTTTAATATCTGCGCCTTTTTCGAGTAGCAGGTAAGTATTAAAATTATGGCTCATCCAGTTATTTTGCTTGCTTTCTTCCAAACCGGCCATTGCCAGGAAAAAATCAAACTGGATATGGGAATTTCTGGGGATGTCTTTCATCACGCCGGTGATTTTGTAATTCGTTTCGTCATCGAATACCAGCGTTTCCCCTATTACATTCGTTCGATTAAAATATTTCCGAGCGGTACTTTCTGTAATAACCACCGTATTGGGGGCAGCCAATGCCGTTTTAGGATTGCCGTAGATTAATGGAAAAGTAAACACATCGAATAAAGTAGAATCCGCAAAAATGACGCGGGTTTCCTTCAGATTTTCGTCGCCTTTTTTCACCAAAAAACTTCCTTGTCCTCTGAAACGCACCGCGTTTTTCACTTGCGGATAGTCTTTTACCAAGGTATGCCCTAAAGGGTCGGAGGCTACTGCCAGTACGTAGGTCTGCCCGCCAAATTTAATATCGGCATTGATTCGATAAATCTGATCTGCATTTTTATGAAAGCGATCATAACTCAGTTCATCCACCACGTACATGGTGATGAGCAAGCAGCAAGTAAGTCCCAGCGCCAATCCGGCGATGTTGATAATGGAAAAAGCTTTGTTTTTCAACAGATTGCGCAAGGCAATTTTCAGGTAATTTCTAATCATGGTGGATAAAATTTTAGCCGTCAAAACTTTGTGTCATTTCTAATGATGCTTTGACGTAAAAACTACCCTATTCGTTACGCAAAGAATTTACTCCAAGTTGGAAGTACGAAGTCGGAAACGCCCTATTCACTGCGCAAACTTTTAATTGGATTTGTCAAAGCTGCTCGAGTCGCTTGAAAACTCACCGTCAGTATCGCGATTGCAAATGCAGCTATACCTGCCACTGCAAACATCCACCATTGAATATCAATGCGATACGCAAAATCTTGCAGCCATTTGTTCATTGCCCACCAGGCAAGCGGGAATGCTAGTATGGAAGCAGCCAAAACTAAATATAAAAATTCTTTCGATAGCAGGCCAACGATGCTACTCACGCTTGCACCCAGCACCTTGCGGATACCAATTTCCTTGGCGCGCTTTGTCACAGCAATAGCGGTCAGCCCATACAGCCCCAGACAAGCGATAAAAATCGCCAGTATCGTAAACGAAATAAAGATGCGACCGAAACGCTGTTCGGCATCATATTGCAAGGCAAGTTGCTCATCGAGGAAAGAATAATCAAAAGGCAAATTGCCTGTAAGGCTTCGCCAGTTGCGCTCCAATTTTTGGGCAAAAGCACCAATATCATTGGTCTGGTACTGGATCGTCATTTTCTCAAACCGCGTAGGATTCACTTGAAAAGTAACAGGGCTTACTTTGGCGTGGAGCGAATGCTGATTAAAATCGGCCACCACACCGATTACTTTGCCTTGCCCTTCCCATTGCGCGAAATCTCTGCCAATAATGGCTTCGGGATTAGAAAATCCTAATTGTTTAACAGCCGTTTCATTGACAATCAAAGCCTTCGCGCTATCAGCGAACGAAGGATCAAAGCCGCGGCCTGCCACTATTTTCAGGTCGTACAAGTCCAGAAAATCATAGTCCACCAGATTCAATTCTGTTTCGCTTTGCGCTTCTGTGCCATCTTCTTTTATCACCGTTGTACCAACGCCATGCGGATTCTCCGAAGGAATATGCGAAGAAAAGGTCACCCCTTGCACTTCGGGGAGCTTTAATAATTCCTGGCGAATCGCTTCGGGCGACAAGTTCATATTATCAACAGCGCCAAATTTGACGACCATTTTATGATCCTGATTAAAACCCAAACTCCGATTGGTGAGGAAATGATGCTGCCGCCATACGACCAATGTACTCAATATCAATCCGATAGAAATGATAAATTGCAGCCCCGTCAGCACCCGACGCAAGGTAAGTTTGCCAAAGCCACCCATTTCGCCTCGATTTTGAAAAATACTTGCCGCTTTTAATCTGGACACGACGAAGGAAGGGTAAAAGCCAGCCAAAGGCCCAACAACAAGGGCGGTAACCAAAAATGTAATAATAAGCACTGCCGGAGACAGGAAATTCAGTTCCAAAATCCGGTTGAACTGCTCGCTAAACAAAGGCAAAAGCGCATTGCTCAACAGGATGGAGACCAGCACGGCAACACTGCACAGCAAAATGCTCTCGCTCAAGAACTGGAAAGCGATTTGGCTTTGTTTTGCACCAAAAGTTTTGCGGACGCCGATTTCTTTAGTACGGCTCGTATAAACCGCAGTCGCCAAATTGACATAATTAAAAATCGCCATCAAAAGAATAAAAACGCCCGTCAGCCCCAGCAACAGCACTTGTTTTTTATTGCCTTTTGGCTTGAACTCGCCCAGGCGCGGCGCATTAAAGTGAATGCTTTGGAAAGGTTCCAAGCTTAATGCTATCCCAACGTCCCGTTGATCTGGAGGAATTTTTGTATCCAGCCATCTCTTCATTTGAGCTGAAATAGTTTTTGCACTTGCAGCATCGTTGAGCAGCACATAAGTTGTAGAAGGTGTCCAAGTCCAGTTTGTTTCGGTCGGCGGATGCTCTTGAATCCAGTTGGCATAGGAAATCAATACGTCAAAATCAATATGCGAATGATCGGGCGGATTAGCAACCAGTCCTGCCACCGTATAAGTCTGATTATTAATCGTAATCGTTTGATTCACTGGGCTTTCATTGCCAAAATATTTTTCTGCCAGTCGCTTGGTGAGTACCACTTGATTGGGTGCACCCAATACACCTTGAGCATTGCCTTCGAGTAATTGGAAATCAAACATAGAAAAGAAACTGGCATCAGCATACAGGATATTTTTCTCAAAATGAGCGCGTTCGCCCCTTTGAAAAGTCATATCGCTCCAGGGCTGTGATAATCGAACGAAGTGTTGCACTGCCGGAAAATCTTGCTTCAGGTTGGGTCCGACCATACCAGCCGTGAGCGAAAGCGCCAGTTGTTGATCGGGCAAGATAATATCCGTATTTACCCTGCACAATCGTTCGCCGTTGGAATGGAAGTGGTCATAGTTTATTTCGTCGGCGATATAAGCCGTTAATAATAAGCAGGTTGTAATAGCAAAAACCAATCCTATTAAATGAATCGCCGAGTATAGGCGATGCTTCATGAGGCTGCGCCCAGCAGCCAAAATGTAATGCTTTATCATAGCTTTATTTTTAGTATTTTGGTATTATGGTGCTTTAGTGTTACGATGTTTTAGTTTTGCACGACGATACCACTATCGCACCATAACATCAAGTTATTCACTTCTCAAACTCTCCACTGGGTTCGTCGTCGCCGAGCGCATGGCTTGTACACTCACGGTCAGTAGCGCGATTGCGAATGCGGCAATCCCCGCCAAGGCAAACATCCACCACTGAATATCAATGCGATACGCGAAGCCCTGAAGCCATTTGCTCATCGCCCACCACGCCAGCGGCACGGCAATGATGGCAGCGATGATGACCAAGCGAAGAAAATCTTTGGATAACAATGTAACGATATTGGTAACCGTAGCGCCCAGCACTTTGCGAATACCAATTTCTTTGGTGCGTTGCTCAGCAGCGAAAGCAGCCAACCCGAGTAGTCCCAAACAAGAAATCAACACTGCAAACGCCGCAAAAATGCCCAGTACCTGCCCCGTACGCACGTCAGTAGCATAATTCGCATTAAATGTTTCATCCAAAAAGCTATATTCAAAAGGCACGCCGGGGAAAATCGCCGCCCATTTTTGTTGCATCGCATCCACGGCATCCTTCACCTCGCCACTTTGAATTTTAATGGCAAGATTGCCCAGCGGCTCGTTATTGCGCACAATCAGCAGCGGCTCAATGGCATTGCGTAAGGACAACGTATGATAATCTTTTATAACGCCTACCACCGTGCCATTCACCGGAATCTCCTGATACCCGCCCTGCGGCGTGTAAGCATACGTGTAATAACCCAGTTTTTGTTGCGCGCCTTCCTCCCACTGAAAGCGTTTTTTCGCGGCTTCGTTGATGTAAAATTCAGTGGCATTGTTGGCGATTCCTGCGGTAAAAGGCTGGCCCTCAGCTAATTCAACACCTAACGTTTTTAAATATTGATCGTCCGCCAGCATAAATTGAATGCCGACATCCGTGCCCGGGGGCAAAAAATCGGGTACTAATTTATTACCACCGATCACTGTACCCGGTAAATGACTACTAAATGAAGCCGATTTTACAAAAGGCAACGCCTGAATTTCCGTTTTGAAAACCTGCCGCTGATTCGCGGATAAATCGCCTTGAAAATTCATCGTCAGCACTTGCTCGCGGTCGTAGCCCAGGTCTTTTTTACGAATGTATTGCAATTGATTTACAACTATAATAGTAGTGGTAATCATTACGATAGAAGCAACAAACTGCGTGACCACCAATCCCTTGCGAAAGTAAGCCGCCGAGCCGCCGGTTTTAAAAACGCCTTTCAAAGTCTCCACCGGTCGGAAACCCGAAAGCACCCAGGCAGGATATAATCCGGTAAGTAAACTGATTAATAATAATAAAATGAGTCCGAATGTAATATTATTCAAACTCAATAAATCACTGGTTTGCAAAGTTTTACCGGCAATTTGATTAAAATACGGCAAGGCAAAATGTAATAAAACAATGGACAAAATAAAACCGACGGTAACAAATACAAAAGATTCACTCAGGAACTGGGAAGACAATTGACGGCGGTTAGCACCCAGAGTTTTCTTCACGCCGACTTCCTTGGCACGCCTAGTGGCGCGGGCAGTAGCGAGATTAATGTAATTGAAACAAGCGAGTAATAACACGACCATTGCAACTAAAGAAAAAACCGACACGTATTGAATTGCTTTTTGCGATTTAATTTTACCCGAAAGGGCTTCACGCAAGTAAATATCACGCAGCGGAATGAATCGCGGTTTCCAGATCGCCGCATTCGGGTCGCCGCTGGCTTTTATTAAATCTTGCGCCCGTTTATTGAGTTGCGCCGCCGTACTCCCCTCCGACAGCAAAGCATACGTGTAATGCGTTCCATCCCAAAACCCGCGCAAATTAAAGCCGATCAACTCTTCCGCTTTATTCATATTCGTCAAAAAATCAATATCTTGATGGCTGTTATCGGGTAAATTTTTCATTACACCCGTTATGAATAAATCCTGTTTTTTATCATAACGGATCGTTTTTCCGACGGGATTTTCATTGCCGAAATACTTTTTTGCCATTGCTTCTGACAATATTACACTATACGGCTGATTTAAAGCATTCTTTACATCACCTTGTAATAATGGGAAGGTAAAAACGTTAAAAATATTACTATCCGCATAATAAAAATTCGGTTCATAAAAAGATTGGTCGCCAACGGTAAGCAACACTTTGACCGACGCAAGGCGCGTCACCTGCTCCACCTGGCTCAGTTCCCGCTCCAGTAAAGGCTTCCAGGCACCGCCGCCCGCCGCTGAGCCTTCAAATTGTTGGAACAAAACAATCCGATCGGCATTCGCATGAAAGCGGTCATAACTCCATTCATCCTGGACATATAATAAAATGGCTAAACATACTGTCAAGCCGATTGCCAAGCCGCCCAAATTAAATAAAGCATATATGCTGTCGCGCCGGAAGTTACGCCACGCCATTTTTAGGTAATTTCCCCACATAAAATCAAGGTTTACAGTATTTTATAACACTATGAATTTTATAATTTTTATTTTTGGGAAAAGTAAAATAACAGCTTTGATACGCATTTTATTATTCATTTTTTAATGATTCCACTGGGTTCGTCGTCGCCGAGCGCATTGCTTGTACACTCACGGTCAGTAGCGCGATTGCAAATGCAGCAATGCCTGCCACTGCAAACATCCACCACTGAATATCAATGCGATACGCGAAGTCCTGAAGCCATTTGCTCATCGCCCACCACGCAAGTGGAATGGCAATAGCAGCGGCCAGCACTACTAAACGCAAAAAATCTTTGGAAAGCAAAGCTACAATGCTTGCAACCGTAGCGCCCAGCACTTTGCGAATGCCCACTTCTTTGGTGCGATTGACCATGACCAGTGAAGTTAACCCAAACAAGCCTAAGCAGGCAAGCAATACTGACAAGCCTCCGGCTATGCCCACGATGCGCCCCCAGCGTGCATCTGATTGATAAAATCGCTCCAAATTCTCATCCAAAAAGCTATACTGCAATGGCAAATCCGATTCCAGTTTTTTCCAGGTTCGTTCGATGGCGGCAATCGTTGGCGCGGGGTCGCCCGGGCGTAGGCGCACAAACATCTGAAAAGGCGTATAATCGTGGAACATGTGGAACATTTGCGGCATCACTTCTTCGTGCAAAGAGAGGAAATTGAAATTCTTCACCACCCCAATGACCACAGGTTCTGGGCTTCCGTCATTGGTATATCCTGTTAGCTCCTGCCCAACAGCCGTCTCATTCGTCCAACCGAAATCACCTACCATTGCTTCATTTACAATAACCGCAGTTAGACTATCGGAAGCAAATTTGTAATCAAAATTACGCCCTTCGATCAATTCCATACCCAATACAGGAATGTAATCAGGATCAACGAAATACTCAAATACTTGCTTCACTTCTCCTTTATAATCAAAACCCGAACGACTCCAACCCATTCCTTCACCCAAAGCCAATTCAGCAGTAGCAATATTTGTTATGCCGGGAAACTGATCTAATTCCTGCCGAAGCAAAGGAAACAAACGCTCTGTATCGGCACCCTCGCCATTGATAACCAGTACATTTTCTTTGTTAAACCCAGGGTTTTTAGAACGTAGGAAACTCAACTGATTCATCATAATGACGGTGCAAGCAATCAAACCAATGGACAAAACAAATTGGAAAGAAACGAGTGAATTCGTAAACCAGTTAGCGCCTTTCAGTCGAAGCTTATTGCGCAATATTTCAATCGGCTTAAACCCAGACAGAATCAGCGCTGGATAAGCACCTGCCAACAAGGTCACAAGCAATAATAAGCCAACAAAAAGTAAGCCCAACTCAGGGTATAAAGCAAAATTCCAGCTCAGCGTTCGATCTGCCAGGGTATTAAAAGTAGGCAATAAGAGCTTGCCAATACCCAAACCAAGAGCCATCGAAAGCACCGTGAGCAAGAAGGATTCGGTTAAGAACTGCGACAATAATTGAGGGCGATTCGCACCTACGATTTTCCGAACACCAATCTCGCGGGTGCGACCAGCCGAGCGACCAATAGCGAGCGTCGTGAAATTGATACAGGCAATCAGCAAAACAATCGCGCCAATCCCCAACAAAATCCATGCATATCGCGGATTAATTGGCTCCGTAATACCTCCGGGAATTGTTGTATCGGTGTGCATCGCTTTCAGCGGCTGCATCCCATAAGTAAGCGGTGTACCCTTGCCATCCCACTCGCCTCTTTCTTTGAGTTCATCTTCTCTGGTAGGATAATATTTTTTCCAAAACTGATTCAAGCGCTCTTGGTTATTCATGAGAGTAGAACCAGGCTTCAATTCTACAAAAGTCAAGAAAGAAGCACGATTCCAGTTGTCCACACTTCGCTGTCCTTGATTGGTGGTATAAAGCCGCTCGAAATTGCATAGGATTTCAAAATTGATGCTGGAATTAGGAGGCATATCTTTTGCCACTCCTGTGACTATATATGGATCAAATGATTCTTCAAGCTTGATTTCCAAGGTTTTACCAACTGGATTTTCATTTCCGAATAAACGTTTAGCGGTAGTTTCTGATAAGACAACGCTGTACGGGTCTTGAATAACAGTCTTTGAATCACCTTTTAGCAGTGAAAAAGAGAATACCTCAAAGAAGTTAGGATCGGCAAAAGAAATGCCAACGCGGGTTGTCGTTTCACCTACTTTTACAAAATCTTCATTCCAGGCGTAGCGCATTCGCACGGTGTTTGCAACGTCATCTGGAAAATCTGCTTTGAATGCCGGACCCAAAGGCATTGGCAGGTGTGCATCCTTGGAATCTTCAATGCTTTTCAATCCACTGATACTGCGGTAAACGCGGTAAATATGATCCGCTTTAGCGTGAAAGCGATCATAATTAAATTCATTTACCACATATAATAAAATCAATGAAAAACAAGCCAATCCCAGCGATAGCCCCAGGATATTGATCGAAGCAATAATCTTGTTTTTCCAAAGGTTTCGGAATGCGATGAAGAAGTAGTTCTTTAGCATAGTTTCAATTTTGCTTAAAGTACGAAAAAAATCGTACCAAATTTCAAACAACTGACTTCCAATCATTTAAATTCAAAACTTTCGAAAAAGTGTTCGTTTTTGATACACTCCCTGTGCGGAAGCGAAACAATCACCTCATTTTATTTATTTGGCGCTTTCAACGGGCCCTGCCATAACACCGACCGAATCATCCACTTATTATTTAGCTTGGCCAGCAAAATATAATCCGTCCCCCACCAGGCAGTTACTTTCGCCGCAGCAGTTTGATCTTGCACTTCATATATTTCTACTTTTTTTGGCGCATCCGCTTTTGCAAAACTCTTTTTAGCTTTTACATTATTGGCGTAGTCCAGCATTTCCTGAAAAGACATCGGTTCACCCGAATAAGCGTTGCTTTTACTATCTTTCCAATAACCATATTTAAAGACCGCTGCGTCAATACTTCTAATAATTTTAGACGTATCGCCCTCATAAAATCCCTCTATATAATCCATACAAGCGCTTTGCACTTGCGCCTGGTCGGTTTGAGCCATTATAGAGATAGAACATACAGTAAAAAACAGGATAATAATTGTAATTTTCATAACTTTCTTATTTAAATCGTTATAAGTAGTCGAACAGTTTAATAGTCATTAGTCGAAAGCCAATAAAATTGACAATCACTAACTTATGGGAATTATTATATAAATTAAATATGCTCTTTTACTTATAATTATTTATTCATTCTTTAGCGCGTTCACCGGATTTGCCACCGCCGCCTGAATCGCTTGAAAACTCACGGTCGCCAATGCAATTGCCACTGCTGCAAAGCCCGCTAATGCAAACATCCACCATTGAATATCAATATGATACGCAAAATCTTGCAACCAGTTGCTCATTACCCACCAGGCAATCGGAAATGCAATCAGCGCGGCGATTAACACAAGTACTAAGAAATCTTTGGAAAGCAATGCTACAATGCTTTGCACGTTTGCTCCCAAGACCTTGCGGATGCCGATTTCTTTGGTGCGCTGCTCGGCTGCGTAGGTTGCCAGTCCCAACAAACCAAGACAAGCTATCAGCAAGGTGATAGAACTAAACACGCCGAAAATAGTACCAAAGCGCTGTTCTGCCTCGTATTGCGCTGCCAACATTTTATCCAAAAAATTCTGCTGAAATAAAGAATTCGGGAAATAAGATTTCCAAGCGGAGGTGATCAATTGCACCGCATCCATGATTTTATCCGGCTGAACGCGAACGGTGATTTGCGAAAAATTCTGATCAAGCATCGCCATTCCGACAGGCTCCATAGACTGGTCCAGGGAATTAAAATTAAAATCTTTCATTACACCGATGATCTGACCCTGGCGGCTTCCTTGCGCGAAAGGCTTACCAATAGCGTCTTCGGGCGTCGCCCAGCCAAAGGATTTCAAAGCGGTTTCATTCACTAAATATGCACTTGCAGAATCACTTGCGTTGCCGGCCTGGAAATTTCTACCGGCTATCAAAGGAATATTATACACATTTAAGTAATGTTCATCTACACGCAAGCGCGCAACACTCGACTGTACGGCTTTGCCAGAGTCATCTACCGTTTGGGTGTATTGACTGCCCAAGCCACCCCCAATCAAGCTGTTAGAAGTGGTCACCGCTTCTATTAAGCTGTTATTTAGCAACTCATTTTTAAAAACAGTAAAATTGTTTATCACTTCCTGGCTTCCATTTACTTTTAATGTAATAAGTGCATTTTGATTAAAACCAAGATTATAATTTTGAATAAAGCGCATTTGGCTATATACCACCAACAATCCTACAATAATTCCAATGGAAATGGTGAATTGAAATACCGCCAAGGACTTGCGCAGCCAAACGCCCTTGCTGCCACTATTGAGCATACCTCGCATCACCGTTACTGGTTTGAATGCAGAAATCACCAAACCAGGATACACACCTGAAGCCAATCCTAACAGGAACGTAGTAAGCGCCAGAAAACCAAGCATCGTCGGCGATTGCAGGAGGCTCAGGTTTTTGTCTGTTAATTCTATAAATAAAGGTTTTATCAACTCTGACAAAACTATCGCTAATCCCAAAGCCGCAAAAGCGATGGCCAATGATTCAAAAAGATATTGCCCAATTAATTGCTTACGCAAAGCCCCCAAAATTTTCTTTACACCTACTTCTTTAGCGCGGTGTACGGCGCGGGCGGTGGTCAGGTTGACATAATTAATTCCTGCAATCAAGAGAATAAAAATGCCGATACAAGAAAAAATATAAATATGGCTCATGTTACCGGTTGCCTCAATTTCATAGCGTAAGTCAGAATGCAAGTAAATATCTGTAAGCGGTTGTAAATATAAATCATAATACATGCCGCTTGCTCTGGAATCTTCTCCAATATGTCTTTCAATAAAATCGGGCAATTTACTTTCAACCAATGCTTCCGTCGTGTTTTCTTCCAATAATAAATAAGTGTAAAAACCATTATAATACCAGCCGTTCAAACCCTCCAGATTTGCCGCCTGTACAATTTCGAAGGTTTTAAAAGAACCCAAGATATTATAATGAAAATGGGCATTTTTGGGCGCATCGGCAATCAAACCGGTCACTTTATACAAAGCGCCTTGCCCGTCGGGGTCGTTCAAAAAAATGCGCAGGGTTTTGCCCATTGGGTCTTCGTCGCCAAAATATTTTTGAGCGATGGAAGTCGTTAGAATAATCGAATAAGGCTCCAATAAAGCCGTTTTGGGGTCGCCTTCTAAGAGTTTATAATCAAATACATCGAAAAAACTCGGATCTGTGAGCAGGATGTCATCCTCTTCAAACATTATATCGTTGCGTTTTACAATCGCATCATTTTCGCCAATCCGCACGGCTGTTTTTATCTCTGGAATTTCTTCTACGAGCGCGGCAGCCATAGGCGGACTCGTCACCGCCTGCTCAAAAGTCTCAGAATCAGTTGTCACTTTTCCAGCTACTCGAAAAATTCTATCCGCTTTTTTATGATGTCTATCATAACTTAATTCATCATTTACCCATAATGCAATAAATGCAAAACAAGTCAGTCCGATAGCAAGCCCAAAGATATTAAGTATGCTGTATCCGCGATTTTTGATTAAACTGCGAATCGTGGATTTAAGAGTATAAGGAGTCATAGTGATTTTATTTAGTTGATTAAAAATATTACTCCGTTCTTAATGATTTTACTGGATTTGCCACCGCCGCCCAAATGGCTTGAAAACTTACCGTCAGCAGCGCAATCGCAATCGCTCCAACACCGGCTGCAACAAAAATCCACCAACTCAAATTGGCGCGATAAGCAAAATCTTCCAGCCATTTGTCCATCGCCCACCAAGCAATTGGGAATGCAATACCGTTGGCAATCAACACTAAACGAATAAAATCTTTTGATAATAAAATAGTAATCTGCCGAACACTTGCACCCATTATCTTACGGATGCCAATTTCCTTAATGCGCTGTTCTACCACGTAAGTGGATAAGCCTAATAAACCCAAGCAGGATATAATAATCGCCAGGATGCTAAATGCGCCAAATAAGCGTCCAAGTTGAATATCTTTTTGATGTAATTGAGCGACATTGTCATCCATAAATCGAACATCCGCATACCAAGCAGGCGATAGTTCTGCCACTGATTTTCGGATTTCAGCAGCAATCGTTTCGTAATTATCAATATTTAGTCGAATGGCAATAAAATTAGGCGTCATCCAATCATAAGGTGAAAATTGTAATAAAGCAGGCGGTATTACATCATGGAATGAGCCAAAATGAAAATCTTTTACTACACCGAGTACCGTACCTTGTTTTTTATTATCCCCACCCCAAAGGATGGTTTGACCAAGCGCCTTTTCAGATGATTCAAAACCTAATTCTTTTACTGCCGTTTCGTTAATTACAAAACCACCCGTCACATCTGCGCTTCGCTCTTCTTCCAAACCCCTGCCAGCAATGAGTTCCAGCCCCATCGTTTCTATAAAATCATCTTTCATCGCATAATTTTCGGTCTGAATTTTCGGACTATTTAAATCCCGCATAATGGGCCAGCTATCGCCATAAAAAGTGGGTATATTGCTACAAGCGCTTACCTGCAATACGCCGGCTTTTGCTAATAATTTTTGCTTTAGCACATCATATTTTTCATTTAGTTCATTATTTACCTGGAAAGTAACAACTTGCTCTTTACCAGCCGGACGGAAGCTTTGGCGCACATAATTCATTTGCTGTTGCACAATCAAAGTCGCTACAATCAAAGCAATGGAGATGGTAAACTGACTCACGACAAGGGTTTGCCGCAAGGAATTAAATAGCGAAACATTCCCAACACGCCCACGGAATGCCTCTACAGGTTTAAATCCTGACAAAATAAATGCTGGAAAAACACCTGCGCCCAAGCCGGTAATAGCAACCAAAGCTGCCAAACCCGTAATCATCAAAGGTTGATACAATTCATTGATTTGCAAATCCTTACCCGATATGGTATTAAAAACTGGCAACACCACTTGCGCCAACAGCAAAGCGCCGACGCCCGCAACAAGTGTAATAAGCAGTGTTTCGCTAATAAATTGTCCAATCAATTGCTTCCTACCGGCACCAATCGTTTTCAAAATACCCACTTCTTTTGCCCTTTTCGCAAAGCGCGCAGTGGACTGATTCACATAATTAAATCCGGCTATCATCAGCACGATCAAGGCGATACAAGCGAATAGATAAATCGTTGCCCAGCGCCCATTCGGTTCAAATTCATTTTCTAAATGCGAATGGAGATGAATCGATGTAATTGGTTGTAAATTAAGTCGATACGTTGTTTCCCAATTTGTAATTTCATTTGCAACGTTCGCTTTCGCAAAGTCTTTCAATTTGCTGCGAAGTTGTGTAGGGCTTGCATTCTCAGCGAGTTGAATATAGGTGTAGTTTTGCGGCATTTGCCGCCAAAGCGTAGGCGTGCCATACACTTTATCAAAAGTGGCAAAAGACAAACCCAGGTCAAATCGGATATGGCTATTAGCAGGAAAATCTTTGAAAACGCCCGTCACAGTTGCGTTCAGGCTACCGCTCGTGCCAACTTCCAAGGTCTTACCAATCGGATTTTCATCACCGAAATATTTCCTGGCATAGCTTTCGCTCAAAATCACTTGATTGGGTTCAGCAAGTGCTGTTTGGGAATTTCCCGCAACAAAAGGCATCGTAAAAAGCTGCGGTAGATCCGTATCCACAAAAGTCAATTTCTCAAAAAAGCGATTCTGCTCGTGTTTTACAATAGACTCAAAAGCTGTAGCAATCCGCGCACAGCGCTCGATTTCTGGAAAATCTGCTTTCAATGCTGGCGCAACTGGCAAAGGTAAGGTCGCATAAGCCCCCAGATCGAGGTAATTATCAAATACCACGCGGTGAATCCTATCCGCATTTTGGTGGTATCTATCATAAGTCAGTTCCTGTTGGATGTAAAGCCCCATCAACAAGCAGCAAGCCAGCGCAGTGGTCAATCCAAAAATATTGATAAAGGCGTAAAACCGTTGCTTCATCAATAATCTAAAAGCGATTTTTAAGTTGTTCCCGAACATAGCTTATGTTTTTATTCTGTTTTTAATGAGTCCACCGGATTCGCCATCGCCGCGCGCGTTGCTTGAAAGCTGACGGTTAAAAAAGCAATCAACACCACCACTGCCCCCGCTATCACATAAATCCACCAGCTAATCTCGATCCGATAAGGAAAATCTTCCAACCATTGGTTCATACCGTACCAGGCGATGGGAGAAGCAATAAGGATAGCAAGCGCGATCAATTGCAGAAAATCCTTGGAGAATAGTTGAATAATACCAGAAACGGACGCTCCCAGCACTCGCCGAATACCGATTTCTTTGGTGCGCTGCTCTACGGCAAAAGACGCCAAACCAAACAATCCCAGACAGCCAATAAAAATAGCCAGCAAAGAAAAGGCACTAAAAATAGAGCTAAGACGAGCTTCTTTTTCGTACAATTGATTCAAATTTTCATCCAAAAAGAAGGGCTCAAAAGGTCGTTCCGGTTCAAATTCTTGCCAGGCGGTTTCCAGGCGACTCATTGTTTGTGCCATATTTCCTGGGGCAAGCCGTACAGCAATATAAGAAAACCAACCAACGTCAATCTTTATCGTCATCGGACGGATGCGCTCTTGTAATTTGGAAAAATTGAAATCCTTTACAACGCCGATTACTTGTCCTTCTTTATCGAAGGTCATCCGTTTGCCGATTGGCTCCTCCCAACCTATGGTAGCACTTGCAGATTCATTGAGTATAAATGCAGATGAATCAGTTGCAAAGGATCGGTCAAAGCCTCTCCCCTGCTTTATTACTACATCAAATGTTTCTATAAAATCATGATCTACAAATAACCCCGGCATTTCATATCCCTGGTCTTTTCCTTCTGCGCCAAAAGTGACTACTTGCACGTCTCTGCCAAGTATATTGGATATGGCACAAGTATTCACTACTCCAGATTCTTTGCGCAAACGATCTTTAAAGGATTCTTCCCGATTTTTAATAGTCGTACCCCGAATGGGTATCATTAAAAGTTGTTCTTTATTAAATCCCAACTCTTTATTTTCCAGAAAGTTATGCTGTTGATCAATAACTAAAGTGCCAATTAATAATGTAATGGAAATGGCAAATTGAAATACGACTAAGCCCTTTCTCAGGAAGATGGCTGACCAGTTGGTTGGAGCGCCGCTTTTTGCATTCAGCCCAGCTACGGGTTTGTAAGAAGAGAGAAACAAAGCCGGATAAGTACCTGCTAATAAGCCAACTATAATTGATAAAATAAAAATAGATATTAACATTGGTGGGTATCCAATCAACTCGACGTTCAACTTCGTTCCTGCAATTTGATTAAAAACCGGTAAAAAGAGCGAGACCAATCCAAAAGCAAGCACCCCGGAAAGCAAACTTATCACCAGCGACTCGCCCATAAATTGCCGAATCAATTGTGGTCGAAAAGCTCCCACTACTTTCCGTACTGCTATTTCCTTGGCTCGTTTAATAGACCGCGCGGTTGCCAAGTTCATAAAATTGATACAGGCAATCACCAGTACAAAAATGGCGATGATGGTAAAAAGATAAACGGTTTGTTCGCTACCATTTACTCCCGCTTCCTGGTAGATATGAGATTTTAAGTGAATATCGGTCAAGGGTTGTAAATAAAATTCCAGATTCGCGCGCACGCCCTGTGGCGTGTGTGTTTGGACAAAATTGGGCAACTGCGATTCAAATTGCGACTCACTCATGCCAGGAGGCAGCAAAACGAAGGTATGACAAGGATTCCAGTACCAACCCGTCCAGCCAAAGGTCGTACCACTTGCTTTAAATAGCTCGCCGAGATTTAGCATGGAAGCCAGAAAATCAAAGTGCATGTGCGAAGTGGGCGGCAGGTCTTTGATAACCCCCGTTACTGCGAAGTCCAATTTATTCTCAAATCGAAGGGTTTTCCCCAAAGGATTTTCATCGCCGAAATATTTCTTCGCCATCGTCTCCGTCAAGACTATTGAAAACGGTTGTGTCAAAGCTTTTTCGGGATTGCCTTGTATCATGGGGAAAGTGAAAATATCAAACACCGTTGAATCCGTAAAAAGCAGTTTATCCTCGTAGAAGCGCTTATCCCCATTCGCCAGCATCGGCACTTTTTCAAACGTCTTGTAAAAACGTACCTGCTTAATGCCCGGAAAAGCTTGCTCTAAAGTAGGCCCAACCGGAAAAGGAATGCTCGCCGATTCTTCTACAATTTTTCCTTCATCTTTATAAATTTCCGCCACCCGATAAATCTGATCCGCTTGCTCATGATGCCGATCATAACTCAATTCTCCATATACAAAAAGCAAAATCAAAACACAACAGGCAATCCCAATTGCGAGACCAGCAATATTAAGAAAGGAATAAGTTTTATTCCGCCAAATATTACGCAATGCAATTTTAAAATAATTCGTTATCATAGCTTTAAAGCATTTATTTTCAGATTTTTATTCATTATTTCATTAAGCAATATTTATCCATCCATCTTTTTTTACTTTAATTATTCATTTTTTCATTATTCATTATTAATTATCCATCATCCATTATTCATTCTTAAGCGCATTTACCGGATTCGCCACTGCCGCCCGAATCGCCTGAAAACTAACGGTCGCCAAAGTAATCAGCAATGCGCCAATACCTGCCACTGCAAAAATCCACCAGGAAAGCTGCGTTCTGTACTGATAATTGTTGAGCCAATGGTACATGAGGTAATAAGCCAAGGGCATTGCAATCAAGAAGGAAATAGCGACCAACAGTATAAAATCTTTCGACAATAAATTCCACACACTCAGCACCGATGCGCCCAATACTTTCCGCACACTGATCTCTTTTTTGCGCTGCTCCGCAACGAAAGAAGTCAATCCAAACAAGCCCAAGCAGGAAATAATAATGGCAAGCGCAGCGAAGAACCCGGCAAGTTTGCTTAGTCGGACTTCCCTTCCGAATTTTTTTGCATATTCCTCATCTACAAACTGATATTCAAAAGGCTGATCGGGATTAAATTTTTTGAAAACCGTTTCTATTTTATGAAGCGCATCTTTTACGCTTGAGGCAGGGTTTATTTTGAGTATTGCGACATTGCCCCCGCCGGTTGAGGCAGTATAAATGATGGGCTCCACTTTCTTATATGGCGACTCAAATATCATATCTTTTACAACGCCAACTACGGTATAAGGCGCGTCAAACCACATAATCGTCTGTCCGACAGGGTTTTCTAAATTCATGTAATGTGCCGCCGCTTCATTGATAATAAACGCCGAAGTATCGGTTGAAAAATCTTTTGAAAAATCGCGCCCTTCCTTGATTTGCCAGCCAATCGTTTTGCCATAATCGTAAGAGGCACTTACAAATGCAAAATCAATAGAAAGATTCGGGTCTTTGCCTTGCCAACTAAAACCACTGCTGCTTGCACTAAGCCCTGTGGTAGGGTTTCCTGATTCTGCCATAGCGCTAATCGCACCCGATTGTATCAGTTCTTCTTTAACTGCATCAAAATGATCATGAATCGCTGCATTCATCAATGGTATGTTGACCAAGCCTTCTCGCATGTAGCCGACGGGGCGATGCTTTGCAAATTCAATTTGCCGAAATACAACCAGGATACCAATAATGAGTGTAACAGAAACCGTAAACTGTAACACCACCAACACTTTGCGCGGAAGCGCTGCATATCGACCGGCTTTAAAAGTGCCTTTTAAAACTTTGACAGGTTTGAAGGAGGATAAGTAAAATGCCGGATAACTGCCTGCTACTAATGCGGTAATAAGAATGAAAGCTGCACCCATCATCCAGAAAACAGGATTATCCCACAATATAATCATTTGTTTATCTGCCACTTGATTAAAAAAAGGCAAAGCGAATTGCACCAGTAAAATGGAAAATACGAATGCAAAGGTTACAGTAAGTAATGATTCGCTGAAGAATTGTAAAATGAGTTGCTTGCGCACAGAGCCAATCGTTTTGCGGATGCCCACTTCTTTTGCCCGTTTCTCGCTGCGTGCGGTACTGAGGTTCATAAAATTGATGCACGCCAACAGCAACACAAACGCACCGATAATGCCAAATAGCCACACATTTTGTATCGCGCCGCCCACATTCACGCCATTTTTAAACTCGGAATACAAATGCCAGTCACTCATTGGATGCAAAAACAAAGCGGGTTTCTTTTTTTGAAGCTCCGCATTTTGTTTTTTTAATTTGGCATCTTTAATTTTTGCAGAAACTTTATCAATATCCGCATTTTCATTTAGTTGAACATATAACGCAGCAAAATTAGGTCGCCAGGGGTCTGACATTTGTTTAAAACCTGGCTCATTATTATACAAAAACTCCCAGGGAGAAATAAAATTTAAATCTGCGAAGGTAGAATTGCGCGGAAAATCCTCATACACGCCACTTACTTTCACAACCGGATATTCATCCACTTGTATCAATTTACCAATTGGATTATCATTTCCAAAATAAGCTTTAGCGGCTGATTCTGAAAGAATTACAGAAGTGGGATCGTCTAAACTATTCCAATTGCCATACCGCATTTTTAAGGTCATCATTTCAGGAAAATCATTTTCAAACCAGCCACCAGTCTGTTTCAATTTTTTATCGCCAATAGTCAGGATATGATCTCCCCACCCTACGCTCATACTAATATGCTTAAAATCGCTGCCATAATTTTTCCGCAATTCTTCTGCGAGTGGATAAGGCGTAGCCATCCAAGTTTCCACTTCCCCATTATTCGTTACATTTTGAATAACCTGTGCAATCCGATCATAATTTTTAAAATTTTTATCAAAGGACAATTCATCGTGCAGCCATAGCCCGATCAACATTGCCACCGCCATTCCGAGCGACAAACCAACGATATTGATAAAGGAATGTAATTTACTTGTAGTGATATTCCGCCAGGCTATTTTGAAATAATTTAGTAACATGATGTAAAAATTTTAAGAGTGGATGATTTTATTATTCATTCTTTCATCATAAATTATTCATTCTTCAACGCATTTACCGGATTCGCCACCGCCGCCCGAATCGCCTGAAAACTCAATGTAATCAAGGCAATCAACAAAGCTGAAATACCTGCTATTGCAAATACCCACCACTGCAATTCGATTCGATAGGCGAAATCTTCCAACCATTTGCTCATCGCCCACCAGGCAGCAGGAACAGCGATAGCACCAGTAATAAGAACAATGCGCAAAAATTCCCTAGACAACAAGACTACAATATTAGCGACTGAAGCCCCTAACACTTTTCGTATGCCAATTTCTTTGGTACGGCGCACGGCTACAAGTGCCATCAAACCTAGCAATCCCAAACAAGCAATGATAATGGCAAACAAGGCTGCCGAACTGATTGCTTTGCTCCAACGTGCTTCCGTTTCATACTGTTTTTGTAGGTCTTCATCAAGAAAAGAGAACTCAAATGGCTTTTGTGGATTGATCGTTCGATAAGTATTTTCCAGCATTTTCAAGGTAGCAGAAGCATTTTCAGGAGCAATTTTTACCAGTGCGTAGCCATAATCAGCGGTGGGGTGCATATTCAGAATGGCAGGCTGAATCTGATTTTGTAATCCATCGAAGTGGAAATCTTTTACTATACCAATAATTTGGGGGTCTTTGATACCAGCAAAACCTCTTCCAATAAGATGTCCGAGTGGTTTTTCAATTTCAAACGTTTTTACAAAAGCTTCATTAACAATGACGGAAGCGGCGGTATCTTGTGCAAGACTGGCATCAAAATCACGTCCTTCCAATAGCTCCATACCCATTGTCTGAATATAATTCGGATCTACATAATATTGAAAAATCATCGCGCGAGAGCCATCTTCTTTGCTTATCATGGATGCTGAAGATCCTTTTGTAAAAGAATTTGATACCCCGCTTATTGAACGAATAGCAGGATATTGCGCCAACTCATTTTTTAACCTGTCCAAAAGTGTCCGACCTTGGCCTTGCTCATTTGGTTGCAGAGGCAATACCACTATTTCCTCTTGATCAAATCCAAGGTTGTATTCTTGAATAAATCGTTGCTGTTGCCACATTACCAAGGTGCAAGCAATCAAACCAATAGAAATAAAAAACTGCAGTCCAATACTGACACGTGTAAACCAATTGTAACCGCCTATTTTGAATGTATTTTTGAATGCATCCACTACTCGAACATTCGAAAGCAAAACCGCCGGATAACTTCCTGCAAGCAAGCCTGTAATGATTGCCAAAATAGGTAAACTCAATGAAATCAACCAGTTGTCAAAATAAGAAATGGTAAGATCGGCGCCAAGTAAAGCCCCAACATAGGGTACCGCCAGTTCAACCATCCCAATCGCCAGCAATAGGGCTAACAAACTGGTAAAAATCGCTTCCAATTGGAATAGCCCAACAAGCTGCCGTTTATTCGCACCAACCACTTTGCGGATGCCCACTTCTTTAGAGCGCCCGGAAGATTGGGCATTGGCGAAATTCATAAAATTGAAGCAAGCGATCAGTAAAATCAGCAAGCCTATACCGCCCAAAATATAGAGATAGCGCACCTCTGAGGTAGCTTCAGGTCCATAAAAATGTTGATCCTTTAGTGGTTGAAAAACAAAATCGTAATTGGAAGGCTCATCTTTTTCAGCAGCAATTGCTTCACCCATGTATTTTTTTATAAAACTGGGCATTTTATTATGAAGCGCCATAACTGCCTGTGCTTGTGTCAGTTTTACAAAAGTAACAGAAGCATAATCCATCCATGCTTCGTCATTTGAGTCATAAACCGCCTTCCAGGGAATAGCAAAATCAAACTGAATAGTCGAATTATTAGGAACCGGACTTGCCACTCCTGTCACTTGGAAAGTTTTTACTTCGCCTTCCACATTGATATGTAGTGTTTTGCCCAAAGCATTTTTATTGCCAAAATATTTGTTAGCCATTTTTTGGCTTAGCACCACCCCAGAAGGTTCGGCAAGCGCTGTATTTGGGTTTCCGGCGACTAATGGAAAGCTAAAAAATGTAAAAAAATTGGAATCAACGATAATGGTTCGTTCTTTCACATAATCAGCATTTTTCTCAACAACAATGTCTGCCTCGCGAAGACGAATGCTTGTCGTTACTTCCCCAAACTCATCTCTAAGTGCGGCTGCCAATAGATTCGGGGTACTGCTTAAATCGAGTATCTTAAATTTGGAAGTTACTCGGAATATTTTCTCAAAATCCGCATGAAAGCGATCGTAAGAAGTTTCGTGTAAAATAAAAGCAAGTGACAGAATACAACAAGCCAAGCCCAACGAGAGCCCCAGCAGGCTAATACTTGTGCTTAGCATATCTTTGCTCAAATTCCGAAGTGCAATCTTGAGATTATTTTTAATCATGGCTTTTAATTTTAAATATTACTTCAACAGATGTGGCACATTTCTAAAATGTGCCACATCTGATAATTTACTCTGAACGCAAACTATTTACCGGATTCGCTACCGCCGCCCGAATGGCTTGAATACCGACGGTCAGCAATGCAATAGCAATTACGACCACCCCAGCCAAAGCAAAACTCCACCAGGGAATGTCAATTCGATACGCAAAACTCTCCAACCACTGACTCATAAAGTACCAGGCAATAGGAGAAGCAATAAGCACCGCAACCAAAATCAGCAATGCAAAATCCTTGGATAACAAGGTCACAATTTGGGCAACCGATGCGCCTAATACTTTGCGAATACCGATTTCTTTAATTTTCCGTTCCACTACAAACATGGATAAACCAAATAATCCCAGGCAAGCAATGAGCAGGGAGAGTACCGAAAAACCGTAAAATACACCTTCCATTTTCTTTTCATTACCATATTGCTGTGCAACTTGCTCATCTACAAAGGCATATTCCAATGGCATATTGGGAATCATCGTTTTCCAGATTTTTTCCAGGTGCTTGAGCGACGCATCCAATTGAGTCGCATCTAATTTTAAGGAAAGTGAATTTCCCTGCGTAGAATAGCCAATCATTAAGGCTTCCACCGGCTTATGTAAGCTTTCAAAATTAAAATCGCGTACCACGCCAATCACATATCGAGCTGCATCGCCCGTACCAAAGCGCTTGCCGATGGCATTTTCTGGTTGCTGCCAGCCAAAAGTGCGCACGGCAGCTTCATTCACCAGCACAGATTTATTTACATCGGTGGGTATATCTTTAGAGAAAAATCGCCCGGCTATTAACTGCATATCATAAGTAGCAAAATAGCTGGTATCCACCGACATACTATATAAGCTGGTGGAAATCTCGTCGCCCTGCAAATTTTGCGTTACCAGCCAGCCATTTCCCAACCCGCCAACTACATTTCCCCCATGTTTGCTGACGTTTAAAATGCCAGTATTTTTTAGTAATTCATTTCGTAAAGCACCATATTGGTTAATGACGGTCGTATCTCCATAAAATGGGACTTCAATCACTGCTTCTCTATTAAAACCAAGTGATTTATTTTTAATAAAATCCATTTGTTGATTAATAATCAAAATAGCGGCTATAATAGCAATCGTCATTGTAAACTGAAAGACGACCAAGCCTTTGCGAAGCAGAACGCCTTGAACACCTTGTAAAAAACTGCCTTTCAGTGTATTAGATATATTAAAAGAAGACAAAACAAGCGCAGGATAAAAACCAGAAACGGTAGTTAATAAAAGAATTAAAATAGTTAATAATGAAAAATTAGTAATATTATATTCAAATGAATAAGGTTGACCGATCCATTCAGCAAAATAAGGCAAGCCCATTTTAAATAACAAAAATCCCAATCCAACCGAGAGCGTACAAATAATAAATGTTTCCAGGTAAAACTGACGAATCAATTGAGATTTTATCGCGCCTACTACTTTTTTTACCGCGGTTTCTTTCGCACGTTTCATGGCGCCGGCAGTGGTAAGATTGATGTAATTGATACACGCTAATAATAATACGATGATGCCCACAATGGCAAATATCTTTACTCTTGCCAGGCTTCCATTATTATCTGCATCATAACGCAGGTTGGATTTTAAATGAATATCATGAATTGGCTGCAGAAAATAATTATACGACATTTTATTTTCTTCCCACTCTTTCTTCGATTTCTCCGCGGCTATCTCATTTATTTTTGCTTCCGCAACCCGCCAGTTTTCTGGCTTTTTTAGTTGCACATAAGTTTTGGGCCAGCCACCCACCCACAAATTATTCATATCAAAGTTATACTGCTGTAACATCCGATTAATCAAATGCGTAGAAGAAAGCAGCAAATCAAACTGAATATGGGAATTGACCGGTGGATTTTCGGCAATGCCCGACACGGTTTTAACCGATTCACCATCCAATTTCAAAGTTTTACCGATGGGATTTTCATTACCAAAATATTTAGTAGCGAGGCGCTCCGTTAATACAATTTGATCCGCAGCATTCAATACCGTAGCAGGATTTCCTTCTTTTAAGCGAAAGCCAAAAAATTCAAAAAAGTTAGCATCCACCATCAAACCATTCTGCTCAATGAAAGCAAGATCACCGCGCTCCAATTTAAAGGACTCCTCAAATATTCGACAAGCCGATTCCACTTCTGGCAGAATATCAGGCAGTTGCGCGCCAAATGCCGGTCCCGACGGCGCCTGGGAGAAAGATTCACTCTCGCTTTTAAAGGTATTACTCAATCGGAATAGCTGTGCTCCATTTGGGTGAAAATTATCAAAACTCAACTCTCGTTGTAGCCAAGTACCAATGG